>CABQMC010000070.1 GCA_902465115.1 uncultured Collinsella sp. | reverse complement strand
GGTCGTGCGCTCGGCACTGTGTGCGTGACATAGTGGCTTGTAAGGGGGTATCGACGTTGGTCGGTACCCCCTTTTTGTTTGCTGGTATAAAGACCGCCCACCAGGTCGCTTTAAACTAAAAAGGCCCCCGAGCAGTTTAATAAGCTGCTCGGGGGCCTTGTTGCTTATGGCCGGATGATTTCTAGCCGACCGTATCGTCAGGCGTGGGCGAGGGGTCGGGAGTGGGTGTAGGCGTGGGCGTAGGCGTGCCGCCATCGCCGCCGGTCGAACCACCAGTGGAGCCGCCCGTCGAGCCACCGGTCGTACCGGTGCCGCCGGTGGTGTCGCCGCCCGTGGTCTCGGTGGTCGTGGTCGTCGTGGTAGTCGTTGTGGTGGTTTCCTCTTCGTCCTCGTTCTCGTCCTTGTCGTCGTTCTCCGTCTTCTTGGAGTTGTTGGTGCCGTAGAACTTCCAGACGCTGTTGTTCTTGTAGGTGGGCGCCGTTCCGGTCGCAAACTCCTCGCGCTCGGTACCGGTCAGAACGGTGTTCATAAACCGCTTAAAGACAGGCAGGTTGGTGCTGTCGCCCAGCAGGTCCGTGCCGTATTTTTGGATGGGGATCTCGCCTGCGGAATAGCCGGTCCACAGGGCGCACGCCAGCTGCGGGGTATAGCCGCAGAACCACAGGTTGGTGGTGTTGTCGGTGGTGCCCGTCTTGCCGGCATAGGGCTGGTTGACGCTCAGGGCGCCAGCAGCACCCGTACCGCTGCCCTGCATGACGCCGGACAGAACATCGGTGACCGCGGCGGCCTCGCCCTCGGTAAGCACCTGTGAGGGATTGTCCGTGTGCTGGTACAGCACCGAACCGGTACGAGAGTCAATCTCGGTGATGGCGATCGGCTGACGATAGTAGCCGCCGTTGGCAAACGTCGCGTAGGCGGCGGCCATCTCGAGCGGCGAGATCGAGCCGGTGCCGAGGGTCATGACGGGAACGTCCTCGATGTTGTCCTTGGCGGGATCGATGCCGAGCTTTTTGACGAGCGAGATGATCTTGCTGTTGCCGACGGCTTCCGCCACCTGGATGTAGCCGGTGTTGGAGGAGTATGCCGTCGCCTGCTTAAGCGTGATGTTGCCATAGCTATGGTTGGCGTAGTTTTGGACCTCGGTCGTGGTGCCCTTGGCCTTGAGCGGCGAGTTGCAGTTGAGGGTGACGTTGGGGTTCATGCCGTTTTGGATGGCAGTTGCCAGCGTAAAGGCCTTGAAGGTGGAGCCGACGGGACGCTTGGCCGTGGCATGGTTTACGTGGTTCTCGTCGGCGTTGTAGTCGTAGCCGCCCACCATGCACTTGATGTAGCCGGTCTTGGGATCGACGACGACCATGCCCATGTCCAGGCCGTCGAGCGAGAGCGTGTCGAGCTGCTCGCGAACGGCATTCTCTGCCACCTGCTGCATCGTGGGGTCGATGGTGGTCTTGACGGTCAGGCCGCCCTTAAAGAGCACGTCGGTCGAGAACTCCTGCTCCAGCAGCTGCTTAACATAGGCGACAAAGTAGGGCTGCGAGTATACGTCGACGCCGCTGCCCGAAATCTCGGTCACGTTGAGGGTGATGGGCTCGGCCTGTGCGGCATCGTGCTCCTCCTGCGTGATGTGGCCCAGACGCAACATGTTGTCGAGGACCTTGTTGCGACGGGACAGCGCCAGGTCGGGGTTGACCGTGGGGTCGTACTGCGAGGGCGAGTTGGGAAGGCCGATGAGCAGCGCGGCCTCGCTCAGGGTGAGATCGGCGGCGCTCTTGGACAGATAGGTCTCGGCTGCGGCCTCGATGCCGTAGGCGCCGTGGCCGTAATAGATGGTGTTGAGGTACATCATGAGGATCTCGTCTTTGGAGTACATGTCCTCCATCTTGACGGCGATGTAGGCCTCGCGCACCTTACGCTCGATGGTCGAGTCGAACTGCTCCTCCTGCAGGATGGTGTTGCGCACCAGCTGCTGGGTGATAGTCGAGGCGCCTTCATGCCCGCCGCCGAGGGTTGCCACCGCAGCACGCGCGATACCCCACAGGTCGATACCGCCGTGCTCGTAGAAGCGCTCGTCCTCGACGTCAACGGTGCCCTGCAGCACGTAGGGGGAGACCTCGTCCTTGGTGATGGACTTGCGGTTTTGCGTGTAGAAGCTCGCGATCTTGTTGCCGTTGCAGTCGACGATCTCGGTGGGCTCGCTCACCAGATACGCGTTGGCGTCGGTGTAGTCGGGCAGATCGGACAGCCAGCGGTTGACGTTGCCGACCATGCCGATGCCAAACGCCACGCCCGCAATCAGCAGAAAGCCCAAAAACGAGAGCAGGATTATGGGCAGGGCATGCGTCTTTGAACGGCTGCGTCCCTGTCGTTGGCGAGGACCCATATATTGACCTCCAGGTATGTCGTGCCGGGCGGCGGATGTGCCGTCGGGGCAGGATGGACATAAGTTATTACACGATAAACCAAACGGGGCGCGCGAGGCCTCGTGTATGCTGGAAGACGGCATTTTTCAGAGTGAATGCATACCTTGGTAAGGAGTTTGCCGATGGCGATTCGGGCGATGGGGCCGAGCGGACAATACGAGACTGGATTGGATGCTGCCGGTGCGGCGCTGCCCGAGCTGCTGGCGCCGGCGGGCGGGCTCGACCAGATGCTTGCGGCTATCGCCGCGGGTGCCGATGCCATCTATGCGGGGTTGGGCGGCTTTAACGCCCGCGTGAGCGCGCATGGCTTTACGGATGACGAGTTTGCGCGCGGCTGCGCCGTGGCGCATGCCCATGGCGTGCGCGTGTACGTGACGCTCAACGTGTTCGTGTTTGACGATGAGCTGTCCGATGCGGTGGCGCTGGGAGCTCATGCACTGGAGCTGGGCGCCGATGCTTTGATTGTCGCCGATGCCGGGTTGGCCTGCGCGCTGAGCGCGGCGATTCCCGGGGTCGAGATTCACCTGTCTACGCAGGCGGGCGTTCATAGCGAAGGCGCCGTGCGGCTTGCCGCCGATGGGCTGGGGGTCGAGCGTGTGACGACGGCGCGCGAGCTGACGGTCGACGAGATTGCGGCGCTATGTGCCACGGGCGTGCCCATCGAGGTATTCTGCCACGGTGCGATTTGCATCGGCTATTCGGGGGCGTGCGAGTTCTCGGCACTGCGGCGTGGGCGCTCGGCGATGCGCGGCGACTGCACGCAGCCGTGCCGTCTGGCGTACGACCTGGTGGACGAGGTGGAACCCCGATTACGTATTCAATGTGGTGCGGGTGTGGCGCCGGGCGCTCGATATGCTGCGCGACGACGCGTGGGACCCCGGTGCCGTGGAAGAGCTTGAACGCGAGCTGGGAAGGTCGTTTAACCGTGGGTTTACCGATGCGTACCTGCGAGGGCGTTCGGGTGCCGAGCTGATGAGCTTTGAGCGCGCAATTAACCAGGGCGTGCGCGTGGGCCGCTTGGTCGCTGTGGGCCACGAAGAGGTGACCGTTGAGTTCGACGCCGCCGTGGCGGCGGGTGACACGCTCGAGATTCGGTTCTATCCGGGTGTCGACGCGCGTCCCGATGTGCCCAAGCGCTGGCCGCAGGTGCCCTGCCCGGTGGATGCCGCAGCGGGGGAGCGCGTCGTCGTGCATTGCAAGCGTAAGGTGGGCACGGGCTGCGAGGTATACCTGATTCGCAGCGCCGGCGTGTTGGATCAGACGGCGGCGGTGTTAGAGCGCATGCGGGCCGAGGCGGATGCGATTGCGCCCGTTGCGCATGCCGTTGAGGTGCTGCCTTTTGAGGACGTTGCGGTGGATGGCGGTGCGTCGACGGAGTCGGTGGAGTGCGCGGTTCCCACTCGCATGGTTTTTGCTTGGCAGCTGATGGATGCCGACCCGCGCGGAGAACTCGATTTGTCCGACGCCGTTGTGGTGCTTGACGAGGTGTGCCGCACGGGTGACGCTGATCGGACCCGCTCACTGATGCAGCGTGCCGGGCGCGTCGTCTGCCGCAACCTGGGACAGGTGGTGATCGCTCGCGAGCTGGGCGTGACGTTTGACGTGGCGGCGCCGGTGTTCTGCGCGAATCGGGCCACGCTTACCTGGCTGCGCGGACTCGGTGCGGGGCGGGTGTACTTGCCGGCCGAGTTGCTCGGCAATGATGCGGAGCGTATTGCCGAACTGGCTGCTGAACCCGGCGTCTTGGGTCCGGTCGACGCCGACCGTCCCGAGCTTATGGTGTGCGAGCACTGCCTGCTGACCGCCGAGGGCGTCTGCGCCACCGACGCGACGGGACAGGTCCATTGTCGTGACTGCTCGCGCCGTCAGCAAACACGATATTTGGTCGAGCGCGACGGCATGCGCCTGCCAATTGCCATTGACGCATGCGGCAGGACGAGGATTTTCCTGTCGTAGGTGCCGCGTCGCGTCAGTTTGTTATCATAAGAGAGTTTATGGACTTCCAGCACCGCCGTTTTCGGCGAGGGTGCTATAGCAAAAGGAGGATACCCAATGCTGTCTGTTGACGAGCAAATGCGTATCATCACCTCGGGCGCCGCGCAGATCGTTCCCGAGGCCGACCTTCGCAAGAAGCTTGAGAAGGGCGAGCCCCTCAACATCAAGCTCGGCGTCGACCCCACCAGCCCCGACCTGCACCTGGGCCACGCCGTGCCGCTGCGCAAGATGCGTCAGTTCCAGGACCTGGGCCACAACGTCACCCTCATCATCGGCAACGGTACCGCGTTGATTGGCGACCCTTCGGGCAAGAATTCCACCCGTCCGCAGCTTTCGCAGGAGCAGATCGAGGCCAACGCCGAGACCTACGTGAGCCAGGCCATGAAGATCCTGGATCCCGAGAAGACCACCATCGTGCACAACGGTGACTGGATCCTTTCGATGGACCTGGCCGGTCTGCTGCAGGTGTGCTCCAAGTTCACCGTCGCCCGCATTCTTGAGCGCGATGACTTTACCAAGCGCTACCAGTCTCAGACGCCGATCGCCCTGCATGAGTTCCTGTATCCCGTGATGCAGGCCTTCGACTCCGTGCAGATCAAGGCCGATGTGGAGATGGGCGGCACCGATCAGCTCTTCAACCTGCTCGCCGGCCGTGAGCTCATGGAGAAGATGGGCATGGAGCCCCAGATCGCGCTCACCATGCCGCTGCTCGAGGGCACCGATGGCGTGCGCAAGATGTCCAAGTCCTACGGCAACTACATCGGCCTGACCGACGCCCCCAAGGATATGTTCGGCAAGACCATGTCCATCCCCGATGAGATGATCGGCAAGTACTATCGTCTGGCCAGCTCGCTCACCCCTGCAGAGGTCGACAAGATCGACGCTGCCCTGGCCGATGGTTCTGCCGACCCCTACGAGCTCAAGCGCGCTCTGGGTCGCGACCTGTGCGACACCTACCACGGCGCCGGTGCCGGCGACGAGGCTCAGGCCGAGTTCGACCGCGTGTTCAAGGAGGGCCAGCTCGCCGACTTCCCCGAGAAGCACGTTGAGCTGACTGTTAACGACGAGGGCCAGATCTACCTCGCCGGCCTGCTCAAGGACTTGGGCCTTTCGGCGAGCGCCGGCCAGGCTCGTCGCGATATCGACGGCGGCGGTGTCAAGATCAACGGCAAGGCCGTGGCTCCCAAGAGCTATAACATCGATCCCAGCGCCCTCAAGCTGGGCGATACCCTTTCTGTGGGCAAGCGCAAGGGCTTTAAGCTCATTTAGTTACGCGGTTTTACCAAACCGCGTAACCGCTCGACGCTGCGCGGGCCGCATTTGGACAATCTGACGTTCAACTTCAAGGGCGCGACCAGAAGGTCAGCGCCCTTTCGTTTCACGTCACCTTGTCTCAAATGCGGCCCGCTCGCTGGCGCTGCCAAAACATCGGCGTCGCCTTGGCCGCAAGTAGTCGTTGGGGACGTTCTTGAATGACTAGTCGTTTAAGAACGTCCCCAACGACTACCCAAAGCAGTCTGTCCCCATTGCGCCAAGTGGCGTGTGCCGTTAAGCGGAGGGGCGTATTGCCGACCTATCGTTTGGGCATACAATTGCTATTGGCTTGCTGCGGTGAAGGCTCGTCCGCTCCGCAGTTATTTCTACAGTTAAAGGAGAATGTATGTCCGTTGAGGTCATGAGGTCTGTGATCGAGGCTGCCGAGGGTCGCGTGCCCGTCGACACGCTGTTTACCAATGCGCAGATTGTCGACGTGTACGGTCAGCGCGTGGCGCCCGGTAGCGTTGCCGTCAAGGACGGCGTAATCGTCGGCGTGCTCTACGACGGTCGCGACGATGCCGCCGGTACCTACGAGGCTGCCGAGGTTATCGACTGCCAGGGTCGCTATATCGCCCCCGGCTTTATCGACGGACATCTGCATATCGAGTCCTCGAACATCCGTCCCGCCGAGTATGCGCGCATGGCGGCGACGCGCGGCACCACCACTGCCATTGCCGACAGCCACGAGATCGCCAACGTTTCCGGCCTGGACGGCCTGCGCTTTATGATCGAGGACGGCCGTCGCGCGCCCATTTCCATCAAGTACATGATGCCCTCGTGCGTGCCCGCGCTGCCCGATGAGCAGGCCGGCGCCGTCATTACCGCCGCTGATATGCAGACGTTTTTTGCCGAGCATCCGGGCGACGTATTTGGTCTGGGCGAAATGATGAACCTGCCGGGTGTCTTTATGGCCGATCACGAGACCTGCGCTCGTATCGACGCCGCTAACCAGACGCCGTCCAAGCAAGTCGACGGCCATGCGCCACTTGTTGCCGGTAAGGACCTCAATGCCTATGCCGCAGCGGGCATTATCGCCGACCACGAGTCGACGATTCCCGAGGAGGCGCTCGACAAGCTGTCCCGCGGCATGTATGTGATGCTGCGTGAGGGTACGTGTAGCCACGACCTGGCCAACTTGTCGCCGATGCTGCTGGAGAACCCCGCCCGCGCCCGTCGTTGCTGCTTTGCGACCGACGACCGCGCTCCCTCAGATGCGCTTTCGACCGGTATGATCGACAATGCCTGCCGCGTGGCTATCGAGGCAGGTATCGACCCGGTGGTCGCCATATCCATGGCGTCCCTTTCCACGGCCGAGGCGTTTGGCCTGGACCACGGTTGCCGCGACCCGCACGAACTGCGTGGCGCCATCGCCCCGGGCAAGCGTGCCGACCTGCTGGTGCTCAACGACCTGACGTTTGCCACGGCTCCGCATTGCGTGTATGCCGCCGGCGCGCTCGTGGCACAGGACGGCGCCTTTGTGGGCGAGATCGCACCCGAGATGGCCGAGGTTGCGGCCCTTGCCGATGAGCTGCGTGCTTCCGTTAAGCTGCCGAAGCTATCGCTCGACGTGTTCGACTATGCCTTTAAGCCGGGCGAGGCCGTGATCGACGTGGTGCCGGGCAAGGCCATCACGGGCATAGTTCGTCCCGAGAATGCCGAGGGTCTGCGCCGCATTATGCTGATCGAGCGTCACGGTCGCGGCGTGTCGCTACAGGCCGAGGGCGCCGATGGCGACGGTCCCGCCGGCATGGGGCTCGTCGGCAAGCATATCGGCCGTGGCTGGGTGCGCGGCTTTACCATCACGGGCGGTGCTATCGCCTCGACGATCGGCCACGATTCGCACAACGTGTGCGTGGTGGGCGACAACGCGGCCGATATGATGGCTGCCGTCGAGGCTGTTGGCCAGGGCGGCCACGTGCTGGTGCGCAACGGCGAGGTCGTGGCGCGCATTCCGCTAGCGCTTGGTGGC
>CABQMC010000069.1 GCA_902465115.1 uncultured Collinsella sp. | reverse complement strand
CGCCCGGCGTGGGCTCCTCGGCAGCGGCGGGTGCCGGCGCGGAAACGGCGCCAAACGAAAGCGCCAACGTCAGGCCCGCGACAATAGCAGAATGCTTGGGCTGCATAAGATCCTCCCTGCATTGGTGTAGTTAAAGTTCAGTTTGCAAAGATAAGAGTAAGTATTGCAGCTCGCCCGTTGTTGCACAACAACCCCTCGGTAAACGGCAACAACCCTCCGCGAAATCTTAAGGAATTGCGCTCAACCTACAGCTTAATGTCAAAGTTGATCTCGGGGACGGCGGCCAGGTCGGCCAACGTCACGCCGTCGACGTACTTTTCGATCACGTCGTCCAGCCCTCGCCAGAACTTGACCGTTGAGCACAGGTCACTGCGGGCGCAGCTGTTGTCGATGCCGTCGCACGCCACGGGCGCCGTGCTGCCCTCGACGGCGCGCAGGATGTCACCCGCACGTACCTCGGAGGGATCCTTGGCCATCATGTAGCCGCCGCCCTTGCCGCGCACGCTCTTAAGCAGGCCCGCCTTCATGAGCGGACGGACCAGCTGCTCCAGATACTTTTGCGAGATATGCTCGCGGTCGGCGACCTCGCGCAGGGCGATCTTGCCCTCGGCGTCACCAAGCGCTGCGATATAGATCATCAGCCGGAGGGCATAGCGGCCCTTAGAAGAAATGAGCATACCTACCCTCCCATCGCATCTGGGACAACATAACCAGCTTTGTTTGTCCCAAATCTTAAGTAAGTGGGACAGACACAACAGGTTATTTTGTCCCAGAATTTGAAAAGTCGAGTGGATTAGTCGGGTTTTCCCTTGACTAACGCCGAACCCATAGTAACTTTATTCCGAGAAGATTCCTAGGGTTTAGTACACCTATGAGTACACCATATACAGAGAGGGACAGCATGAGCGCAAATCCGCTGCTTTCCATCGAAGGTCTGACCGCCTCCGTGGACGAGAAGACCATCCTCCACAACGTCAACCTCAACGTCGCCGCCGGCGAGACCCACGTTCTGATGGGACCCAACGGCGCCGGCAAGTCCACCCTCGGCCACCTGGTCATGGGCGACCCCGTTTACACGGTCAACAACGGCCGCATCGTCTTTGACGGCCAGGACATCACCGAGCTCACCACCGACAAGCGCTCGCGCGCCGGCCTGTTCCTGAGCTTCCAGGCCCCGGTCGAGATTCCGGGCGTGCCGCTGTCGAGCTTTTTGCGCGCCAGCATCGCCGGCCGCCCCGGCCTGGAGATGAAGGGCAAGGAGTTCCGCCGTCGCGTCAAGGAGCTCGCGGCCGAGCTCAACATGGATACCGCCTATCTCAACCGCGAGCTGGGCGTGGGCTTCTCGGGCGGCGAGAAAAAGAAGGTCGAAATGCTCCAGCTTCTGCTGCTGCAGCCCAAGCTCGCCATCCTGGACGAGACCGACTCTGGTCTGGACGTCGACGCGCTTTCCACCGTCAGCCACGGCATGGACGCCTACCGCAAGAGCTGCGACGGCTCCATGCTCATCATCACGCACAACACGCGCATCCTGGAGCACCTGGATGTCGACCGCGTCCACGTTATGGTCAAGGGCCACATCGTACGCGAGGACGACGCCTCGCTCATTCCCTGGATCGACAAGAACGGTTTTGAGACCTTCGAGCGCGAGGCCGCCGAGCAGCGCGCCCAGGCCGAAGCCGCCGCTGCCGAGCAGCAGGCGTAAAGGGGCGATGCAATGACCAAGAACCGCACCGAGGTCGCGGACATCGACCGCAGCCTCTACGACTTCACCTATGGCGAGGAGGGATTCGAGCGCCTCGACGCCGGCATCACGCCCGACATCGTGCGCGAGATCAGCGCCAAGAAGGACGAGCCGCAGTGGATGCTCGACCTGCGCCTCAAGTCCCTCGAGATTTTCAACCGCTTCCCGGATCCGACGTGGGGCCCCTCCATCGAGGGCTTGGACATGGACAACATCGTCACCTACGTCAAGCCCAACACCGACCAAAAGCACGACTGGGAGTCGGTGCCCGACGACATCAAGAACACCTTTGAGCGCCTGGGCATCCCCGAGGCCGAGCGTAGCTACCTGGCAGGCGTCGGCGCGCAGTACGACTCCGAGCTCGTCTACCACAACATGCAGGACACGGCGTCCAAGATGGGCATCGTCTACTCCGGTATTGAGGAAGCCCTGCACGACCCGCAGTGGGAACCGCTCATCCACGAGAAATTTATGACGCTCATCCCGCCCACCGACCACAAGTTTGCGGCCCTGCACGGCGCCGTATGGTCGGGCGGCTCGTTTGTCTACGTGCCCAAGGGCACCAAGCTCGACTTCCCGCTGCAGAGCTACTTCCGTCTTAACGCCAAGGGCGCCGGCCAGTTTGAGCACACGCTCATCATCGTCGAGGACGACGCCGACCTGCACTTTATCGAGGGTTGCTCCGCGCCCAAGTACAACGTAGCCAACCTCCACGCCGGCGCCGTCGAGCTCTTTGTGGGCAAGCGTGCGCACCTGCGCTACTCGACCATCGAGAACTGGTCCAAGAACATGTACAACCTCAACACCAAGCGTGCGCGCGTGGACGAGGACGGCGACATCGAGTGGATCAGCGGCTCCTTCGGCAGCCACGTGGGCTATCTCTATCCCATGAGCGTGCTCAACGGCCGTCGCGCCCGCTCGAGCTTTACCGGCATCACCTTTGCCGGCGCCGGGCAGAACCTCGACACCGGCTGCAAGGTCGTGCTCAACGCGCCCGAGACCTCGGCAACCGTCGAGACCAAGGGCATCTCCAAGAGCGGCGGCATCCAGACGTTCCGCAGCTCTATCGTGGCGACACCCAAGGCCGAGGGCTCCAAGGCAACCGTGAGCTGCCAGTCACTGATGCTCGACGACCAGAGCCGCTCCGACACCATCCCGGCCATGGACATCCGCGCCAAGAACGTCGACATCGGCCACGAGGCCACCATCGGACGTATCGGCGACGACAAGGTGTTCTACCTGATGAGCCGCGGTATCCCGGAGGAAGAGGCTCGCACCATGATCGTCAACGGCTTTGCCAACCCGGTCTCCAAGGAGCTACCGCTTGAGTACGCCGTCGAGATGAACAACCTGATCAAGCTCGAGATGGAAGGAGCGATCGGATAATGGAACAGACCACGAACACCGCTGCTACCACCCTTGAGCAGGTCAATGCGATGCCGGCTGCCACTTGGGGTTGGCTCAAGATGAACCAGACCAAGCTCGAGCTCTCTGACGAGCTTGCCGCCGCTCCCGCCGAAGCTGTTAAGGTCGAGGGCTTGGACGAGCAGTTCCGCGGCGCTGCCGACGCATTTAACGCCGCCATGGACGCCATGGCCGAGCGCTTCCCCGAGCGCCGCGCCTCCGCCCCCGGCGACGCCGCCGACCGCGCCCGCATCACGCCCGAGACCGAGCTTGACGTGCCCGCCACCTCCATCTACCAGGCCGGTGCCATCAAGCTCGAGGAGGAGCTCTCCCCTGCTGAAGCCTTCGAGACCGGCATGGGCGAGGCTGCCTACACCTACTTGGCCGACCACGCCACCAAGCGCATCGTCATCGATGTGCCCGCATACCAGCACGCCACGGTTACCGTGCGCGTGAGCGGTGTCGATGCAGCCGCGGCCATCGCCGCCATCGACGTCGTCGCCCGTCCCCAGTCGACGCTCGATCTGCTTATTGCCCTGGACTCTCCCGTTGCCGGCCAAGGCGTCGTGGGATCCGTGCTACGCGTGTGCGCCCACGAGTACGCCACCGTCAACGTGACCTGCACGCAGACGCTCGACGATAGCTGGATCGCGCTCGACGACACCGGCCTGTTCCTGGACGAGGGCGCGCGCGTCAACGTGCAGCACACCGTCCTGGGTGCCGGCGCCAGCGCCACCGGCCTTGCCGGCGACCTGCTGGGCGATACCGCCAAGGTCACCATCGATACTGACTACCTGGGCGCCCGCGAGCAGGTGCGCGACTTTAACTACGAGCTGCGCCACCGCGGTCGCAAGACCGAGTGCGAGATCGACGCCAACGGCGTACTGACCGGCACGTCCAAGAAGGTCTACCGCGGCACCATCGACCTCGTGCACGGCTGCAAGGGTACAACCGGCACCGAGCGCGAGACGGTGCTTTTGGCCAACAAGGGCGTCGACAACAAGACCGTTCCCGTCATTCTCTGCGACGAGGACGACGTCGCCGGCAACCACGGCGCCACCATCGGCCACGTCCGCGACGAGCAGCTGTTCTACCTCGCCTGCCGCGGCCTTGACCAAAACGCCGCCGAGGACCTGTTCATCCGCGCCAAGCTGGAGGACGCCGCGCTTTCCGCCACCGACGAGCGCACCCGCGCCGCCGTCGTCCGCCTGGGCAACAACCTGATCGACAACTTTGAAGAGGAGCTCGCATGATCGACACCGAGCACGTTAAATGCGATACCTGCACTGCCCCCGAGCCCATGGAGCTCGACGCCAGCGACGAGGCTTCGCGCGGCTGGCCCACCGTAGACATCGAGACCAACCCCTACAAGGCGCAGTTCCCGCTCTTCCAGCAGCACCCCGAGATCGCCTTCCTCGATAGCGCCGCCACCGCGCAGCGCCCTGCCTGTGTGCTCGACGCCGAGCGCGACTTCTATCAGCGCATGAACGCCAACCCCCTGCGTGGCCTGTACTCGCTGTCCGTCGAGGCCACCGACGCCATCGCGAAAGTCCGCCAGCAGATCGCCGACCTCATCGGCGCCTCACAGGCCAACGAGGTCGTCTTCACCCGCAACACGAGCGAGTCGCTCAACCTGGTCGCCAAGAGCTTTGCGCCCACGGTGCTCGAACCCGGCGACGAGGTCGTCATCACCATCATGGAGCACCACTCCAACCTGATTCCGTGGCAGCAGGTCTGCCGCGAGACCGGCGCCAAGCTCGTCTACCTTTACCCCACCAAGACCGGCCAGCTCACGACTGAGGAGGTTCTGTCCAAGGTGGGCCCCAAGACCAAGATCCTGGCCGTGGGTCAGGTCTCCAACGTGTTGGGTGTCGAGAACCCGGTCAAGAACCTCGGAAAGCTTGTGCACAAGTACGGCGGCTATCTGGTCGTCGACGGCGCACAGTCGCTGCCGCACATGCCGGTCGATGTGGCCGACCTGGGCGCCGACTTCTTTGCCTTTAGCGCGCACAAGGCCATGGGCCCCATGGGCATTGGCGTGCTGTGGGGCAAGATGGACCTGCTCAACGCCATGCCGCCCATGCTCACCGGCGGCGAGATGATTGACTCGGTCACCGAGCAGGACGCCGTCTGGGCGCCCGTTCCCGAGAAATTCGAGGCCGGCACACAGGACGCCGCCGGCATCTTCGCCACGGGCGCGGCACTCGACTACCTGGTCAACACGGTGGGTTACGAGAACATCCAGGCCCGCGAGCAGGCACTCGTCCACTATCTGATGGGCGAACTCATGCAGCTCGACTTTGTCCAAATCATCGGCTCCATCTATTGGGACAACCACCACGGCGTTGTGAGCTTTAACGTCAAGGGCATCCACCCGCACGACGTCGCGAGCATCATGGACATGGACGGCGTCTGCATCCGCGCCGGTCACCACTGCGCGCAGCCGCTGCTTACCTGGCTGGGTGTCGAAAACCTTGCTTGTTGCCGCGCCAGCGTGGCCTTCTACAACGACAAGGCCGACATCGACAAGTTCATCGCCGGCCTGCATCACGTTTGGAGCACGTTCAATGGGTAATCTGTACACCTCCACCACATTTATGGAGCACAACTCGCACCCCGACTATAAGTACGAGATGGATGCTCCCACGCACGAGCACGACGGCATCAACCCCAGCTGCGGCGACGAGCTCACCCTGCAGCTGCGCGTCGAGAACGGCGTGATCGAGGAGGCCTCCTTTACCGGCCACGGCTGCGCCATCAGTCAGGCCAGTGCCGACATCATGGCCGACCTCATCACCGGCGAGACCGTCGAGGAAGCTCACCGCCTGGCAGAGCTCTTCCTCGCCATGATCCGCGGCGAGCAGCTCTCCGAGGAGGACCTGGAAGACCTGGACGAAGCCGCCCAGCTCCAGGACATCTCGCACATGCCCGCCCGCGTCAAGTGCGCCGAGCTCGCCTGGCGCACCCTCGACGGCATGCTCGAGGGGCAAAATAATCAGTAGTATTTATCCCAAATCTTAAGAATTTCGTTGGCCGAATCGCTTGACTAAGAGCGGTTCGGCCATTTTCTTTTCTGCCTTTATTTCGATCCCTCGACCTGCGCGTCCACCTGAGCATAAGCGCGCACAATACGAGAGACGCTACTTTTGCCAATCCCGGTATACCGCTCAATCTGGCGCACCGTAAAGCCGGCATTGTTCAATCCAACAATAACGGTATCGCGCTGCGCCGGCGGTACAGTTTTAACCCCGTTGAGCGGAACCCCTAGCTCCTTCGCCAACTTGTTGGCAAAGGCGCGGCGTTCCCACTCCGTCTCTTTCATATCGCACAGCGCTGGCTCACTGCCGCCGGGCGCCGAAAGCGAATAGGCAATAAAGCCCTCGGCAGAACCAAAAAGCTCAAGCACGCAAGAAGGATCAGAAAATCCCCTCGCGACATCGGCCGCGTCACCGTCGTAAGCGCACAAATGCTCCGCAAAGCTACTCCAGGGATAACGCTCGATTAGGCTAACGCCCGCCTCCTGCGGATCGGCGTGTACGGAGCGAATAGCCTCCATCACCTGCCAGTCGGTATCGAGCGAGCGCCGGTCAAAACGGTTCTGAAACAGATGGCCTGTGCGCCCCATGCGTTTATTGAACCGCCGCGCGTACGTCAAAAGCAGCCGGTGCATCGCCGCGCTCATCCTGTCCTCGTAATCTGCAAGCACCAAATGCACGTGATTGCCCATAAGGCACCAGGCGATAACCGTCACACCCTCCTCGCGGCAGCACTCGCGCATCAGTTCCAAAAACTCCCACCGGTCTTCGTCGCCCTCAAAGATGAGCTGCTTGCCCGTGCCGCGGGCACAGACATGGTAAAAGCCGGTAACCGTTCTCCAAACGCGCTGCATGGCGCTCCCTTCGCCGGGATCTGCTTGCCATCCAATACAGCACGATTGAAGCGTGCCATTAAAACATTCACGCAAAACAATACACTCGCGCGGCCAAAGGCAGTAAAGGGGCGGCGAACGGCACCGTTGCAACAGGTCAACCCCTGCAACGCTTACAAAAGCTGACCAAAAGCTTGCCCAAGACGGACCCCCTCTACGGAAGTGCGCGACCACAGAATATAGAGTTAAACCGTTTCAATTGAAAGTTCCGCGCATCTCGCTACGAAAACTGAGCCGTTCGCCGAATATTCCGTGCATTTCGCGGTATTATAGGGGCTGCATGTCATGTCCCTTTCGAAGGGTCGCCCGGCAATCGCCAGCCACGACCCCCAGACGGGACGCCAACACGATAGAGAGGAGAGGCATGCAGTACTCACAGGAAGTGGAGAACATGTGCCCCGTTGCCAAGGGTGCATACCACGGCCCCGCACCCATCCCCGAGGAGGGCAAGTGGGTCCAGGCTAAGGAGATTTCCGACATCTCCGGTCTTACGCACGGTGTGGGTTGGTGCGCACCTCAGCAGGGCGCCTGCAAGCTCACGCTGAACGTCAAGGACGGCATCATCGAGGAGGCCCTCGTTGAGACCATCGGCTGCTCGGGCATGACCCACTCTGCCGCCATGGCTTCCGAGATCCTTCCCGGTAAGACCATCCTCGAGGCCCTCAACACCGACCTCGTCTGCGACGCCATCAACGTTGCTATGCGCGAGATCTTCCTGCAGATCGTTTACGGCCGCAGCCAGACCGCGTTCTCCGAGGGCG
>CABQMC010000068.1 GCA_902465115.1 uncultured Collinsella sp. | reverse complement strand
GGCCGAGCGCAGGTGCGTGAGCTGCTTGATGAAAGCCGTCAGCTCGTTGGGCGCAGGCTCATCGAGCGCAGGTCGCAGCGCCCAGTCGCCATCGGGGCCGCCCTTTTCGCCAGCAATTCCCCACTCGCTGCCGTAGTAGACGCACGGGATGCCCGGCATGCCAAACAGCATGCCATAGGCGGGGCGCAGGCAGGACTTGTCAGTAAGGATGCTCGCCAAGCGCGGCACGTCGTGGTTGTCGACAAACGACAGCAGGTGTTTGCCGCGGTAGATGCACCACGGGTCGCCGCCAAACTGGCGATGCAGCGAATGGGCAATCTCGAACATGTTGACCGAGTTAAAGCTGGAGTACAGGCCCTTGTAGCACTCGTAGTTGGTGCAGGAGTCGAGCATCTCGTCGTTGACGATCTGATTGTAGTCGCCGTGGAGCGTCTCGCCGATCAGCACAAAGTCGGGCTTGAGCTCACGGGTAAAGGCGTGCAGGCGACGCATGAAATCGCGGTCGAGCATATAGGCGACGTCCAGGCGCAGACCGTCGACGCCAAAGACGTCGGCCCAGCGGCGCACGGACTCAAGCAGGTAATCGACCACGGCGGGGTTTTGCAGGTTGAGTTTCACAAGCTCAAAATGGCCCTCCCAGCCCTCGTACCAAAAGCCGTCGCCATAGCAGGAGTCACCGTCAAAACTGATGTGAAACCAGTCCTTGTAGGGCGAGTCCCACTTGCGCTCCTGCACATCGCGGAAGGCCCAAAAGCCGCGACCGACGTGGTTGAAGACGGCGTCGAGCACCACGCGGATGCCGTGGGCGTGCAGCGTCTCGCATACGGCGGCAAAATCGGCATCCCCACCCAGGCGGCGATCGATATGGCGCAGGCTACGCGTATCGTAGCCGTGGCTATCAGACTCGAGCGGCGGGTTGATGAGCGCAGCGCCAATACCGAGTTCTTGCAGGTAGTCGGCCCATTGGGCGATTTTCATGATGGGCGCATCAGGGTTGGGCGCGGCGTTGGCAGCCTGGGCGAGCTCATCCTCGGCAACGGGCGCGGCGTTTTCACGCGGAGCTCCGCAAAAGCCCAGCGGATAGATCTGATAGAACGTCGTCTCGTATGCCCACATAACAGCCTCCCGGTAAGCTCAACACAACGACATCCATTGTATGCCCGGCTTGTATCCTCTCCCCCAAAATAAGTTGCGGTGGAATAGTTCCTGCTTGGGCCTTCAGAGGCCTTAAACAGGAACTATTTCACCGCAACTGATGAGGAGGATGTGGCTAGGCGACGGGCTTTGCGCGGCGTATGGCTGGGAACATCACCGTGATGGCGAGGATGACGCCCACGACGGCAATCGCCCCGCCCGCGAAGCCGATCCAAGCGATACCGGGACCCGAAACCACGGCGCCGCCGATTGCGGTGCCCGTGCCAATACCGAGGTTAAACAGGCCCGAGAAGATCGACATGGCGACGGCCGACGAATCTGCCGGCGTGTGCTTGATGAGCTCGGCCTGAAACGCCACGTTAAAGGCCGTGGCGCAGCAACCCCACAGTGCGCAGACGGCAAGCACTGTCACGAGCGACGATGCGGCCGGCCCCATGAGCAGCAGAGCCACCGGCACGCCGGAAAGCGTGATAGCAAGGAACGGAAAACGGTGCCCGTCGAACAGGCGGCTGAACAGCCAGCTGCCCACCAAGCCGGAACAGCCAAACGCCGTCAGCGTCATGGTGATGGCGCCCGCATCGACGTGCGCGACCTGCGCCAGGAAGGGCTCGATATAGCTGTAGCTTGCGTAATAGCCGGTCGCCATGAAGACCGTGACTGCGTAGAGCGCGATGAGGAGCGGGTTCTTGAGCAGCTCGGGCAGCTGTTTGACGGTAAAGCGCTCGCCCGCCGGCATGGCCGGGAACACCGCGGCCTGGTACACCACCGCGGCGGCAGAGAAGGCACCGACCACGGCAAACGTCATGCGCCAGCCCACGGCCAAGCCAATGGCGCGGCCGAGCGGCAGGCCGAAGATCTGTGCGATGGAAGAGCCCGTGGCGATCATGCTGATGGCGAGCGCCCCGTGGCGGGTGTCGACCAGGCGCGACGCCATGATCGAGGCGACCGACCAGAACACGGCGTGCGCGCAGGCAACCACCAGGCGCGCGCAGACTAAGATGGGATAGGTCGGCGCCACGGCGGACAGGAACTGGCCCAGCGAGAACACGGTAAGCACGCCCAGCAGCATCCGCTTGAACTCGAAACGCGAAGCGAACACCATGAGCGGCAACGACAGCAGCATGACGCCCCAGGCATAGACCGAAATCATGATGCCCGCCTGGGCCTCGGTGAGCGAGAACGACGCGGCGATATCAGTCAAAAGGCCGATGGGCATAAACTCCGACGTGTTGAACACGAACGCACAGCAGGTGAGCCCGACGAGCGGGAGCCACTGCCTGAGCGTGATGCCGTCTTGCCTTGCCTGACTCATATATAACGTCTCCAATCATTTTGAGTGGAGGCGATTATATAGCAACGGCCCCGCATCCGTCAGCAACAGATGCAGGGCCGAAAACAATTCGATACACAGAGGTTGCGCCGTCAATAAAAAACTAAGCCAACCCCAGCAATATGCCCGCCGAATGCACGACAAACGCCACGATCCAGGCAACGGCGACCTGAAACGCGAACACGGCAACGGCGTAGCGCGCGCCCAGCTCGCTCTTGACGGCGCCGATGGCAGCCACGCAGGGCGGATACAGCAGCGTGAAGACCAAAAACACGTAGGCGGTAAACGGCGAAAACATGGTCGACAGCGCCGCGGGTGACGTTGCACCCAAAAGCACCGTGAGGGTCGAGATGACACTCTCCTTGGCGATAAGTCCGGTGACGAGCGCCGTGGATGCACGCCAGTCGCCAAACCCAAGCGGCGTCAGCGCCGGCGCGATGATGCTGCCGAGGCCCGCAAGCAAACTCTGCGACTGATCGGCGACCACATTAAAGCGGATATCGAACGTCTGCAGGAACCAGATGACCACCGTAGCGGCAAAGATAATGGTAAAGGCCTTGGTAATAAAGTCTTTGGCCTTATCCGATGCCAGCATCACCGTCGTCTTGACGCTCGGCAGGCGGTAATTGGGAAGCTCCATGATAAACGGCACCGGGTCGCCCTTAAATGCCGTGCGGTTGAGCACCAGGGCGGCAATGCAGCCGACCACGATACCGATCAGATAGAGCGAGACCATGGCGGGGACTGTCGCCTGCGGGAAAAACGCCCCGCACAGCAGTCCGTAGACCGGCAACTTGGCCGAGCAGCTCATGAACGGCGTGAGCATGACCGTCATCTTGCGGTCGTGCTCGGATGGGAGCGTACGGGTCGACATGATAGCCGGCACGGTGCAGCCAAAACCGACGAGCATGGGCACGAAGCTGCGGCCCGACAGGCCGAAGCGACGCAACACCTTATCCATGACAAAGGCCACGCGCGCCATGTAGCCGGAGTCTTCCAGAATGGAGAGGAACAAGAAGAGCACGACGATAATCGGCAGGAAGGTCAGCACGCTGCCCACACCCGTAAGCACGCCGTCGACAGCCAGCGAGCGCACCACGTCGTTGGTGCCGAACGCCTTGAGGCCCGCATCGGCCGAGGCGATGATGGCAGCGATACCGTCCCCCATGAGTCCCTGCAACGCTGCGCCGATCACGCCAAACGTCAGCCAAAAAACGAGACCCATGATCACCAGGAACGCCGGAATGGCCGTGTAACGACCTGTCAGGATACGGTCGATCTTGACGGAGCGCACGTGCTCGCGGCTCTCATGCGGCTTGACGACGCAGCGCCCACACACGTCGCCGATAAAGCTAAAGCGCATATCGGCCAGCGCGGACAGGCGGTCGGTGCCAGCCTCGCCCTCCATCTGGGTAATGATGTGCTCGATGGCGTCGAGCTCGTTGCGATCCAGGTGAAGCGCCTCGGTTACCAACTCGTCGCCCTCAACCAGCTTGGTCGCCGCAAACCGCACCGGAATGTGCGCCGTCGCGGCATGGTCCTCGATAAGGTTGGCGATGCCGTGAATACAGCGATGCAGCGCGCCGCCGTCCGGACCATCGGGTGCGCAGAAGTCCAGGCGGCCGGGACGCTCGCGGAAACGCGCCACATGCAAGGCATGGTCCACCAGCTCGCCGATACCCTCGTTGCGGGCAGCGCTAATGGGGACGACCGGCACGCCCAACAGACTCTCGAGCAGGTTGACGTCAATGGCGCCGCCGTTGGTCGTCACCTCGTCCATCATGTTGAGCGCGATGACCATGGGGCGGTCGAGCTCCATAAGCTGCAGCGTCAGGTACAGATTGCGCTCAATGTTGGTGGCGTCGATGATATCGATGATGGCGTCGGGGTTTTCGTCCAAGATGAATTGGCGGCTGACGATCTCTTCGCCCGTGTACGGAGACAGCGAATAGATGCCGGGCAGGTCGGTAACGCTTGCCTCGGGATGGTTACGGATAGTGCCGTCCTTGCGGTCGACCGTCACGCCGGGAAAGTTGCCGACGTGCTGGTTGGAGCCCGTAAGCTGGTTGAACAGGGTGGTCTTGCCGCAGTTTTGGTTGCCGGCGAGGGCAAAATGCAGGGGCGCGCCCTCGGGCACGGCCGTCTTTGCCGCACGGGGCGAATACGTCCCCTCGCCGAGTGCCGGGTGCTCCGTCGTGCCGATTGCGGCGTTAGCGCGCGGGCCCGTATCTGTGTCGTGAACATCTACGAGCTCAATGCGAGCAGCATCGTCCTTGCGCAGCGTCAACTCGTAGCCGCGTAGGCGAATCTCGAGTGGGTCGCCCATGGGGGCGTACTTCATCATGGTGACTTCGGTGCCCGGCGTTAGGCCCATGTCCAAAATATGCTGACGAAGCGCCTGATCGTCTGATGTCACCGATGCGACAACGGCGTCCTTTCCAATCTCGAGTGCATCGAGTCTCACGTCCGCGTTCCTCCCCCGGCGCCCACAGGGCGTTGCATTTATGTTTACCATGGCTAACCGTTTGCCATGGCTAACCAATTTTAACCATGCATGATAGCGCGAACATGCAACGATGTTCAATCAGCAAATTGGCGCAATGGGGACAGGCAGGAGAGTTCAGGGCCATAGTTTCCCGATGAGGCCTCTCGGGGAAACTACATCCCAGAATTCCGGCTCGAAACGGGATATGGTTTCCCAAACAGGCCTCTTACGGAAAATGCATCCCGGAATCCCCGCTCGAAACGGGACGCGCTTTCCCAGTCGAGGCCCTATGGGAAACTGCGTCCCACCTTGAAAGGCAAAACTGGAGCGCAGTTTCCGGGCGGGGCATCAAAAACGAAGTTGCGGTGGAATAGTTCCTGGATGGGCTGGTTGATGCCCCAGATAGGAACTATTTCACCGCAAGTTATTGAAGGGCTTGGATGCCGGGACTCTTACAGATGGCGCTCGAGGAAGCGGAAGGCCAGGCGAATCCAAGGACGGACTGCCACCTGCTTGTCCTCGTTGTCGACCGCGGTGTTGGCGTTGCCGAGTGAAAGGCCGTGACCACCCTGGTCGAAGACGTGCATCTCGCATGCAACGCCCTCCTCGGCCATGCGCTGCGCAAACGGGTAGACCTGCGCGATCGGCGCCGTCTTGTCGTCGGACACGCCCCACACAAAGGTCGGTGGCATCTGACGCGAAACATGCGTGGTGGGGCAGATGTCGGCCAGATGCTCGTCAGTTGCCTCGCCGCCCGTCACCATCGACAGGTAGTCGTTGAGCAAATCGCGCCCCGTCTTGCCGCCCGTCTTGGGCACACGCAAGTCAATGCGCGGATCGCGCGTCTGCATGTCGCGCACATAGGCAAAGTCGAGCAATGGATAGCCCAACACCACGGCATCGGGACGAATGTCGTCCGGACGCGCCCCGGCAAGTGCCGCAAAGGGGCCGGTCTTCCACTGTGTTGCCAGCGAGGCGCAAATCATGCCGCCAGCAGAAAAGCCCACGACGCACACGCGCTTAGGATCGACATGCCACTCGTCGGCGTTGGCGCGCACCGTGGCGACCATCTTGGCAAGATCTGCCTGGGGGTGCGGAAAGCTCACGTCACCCGTAGAACTCGTGACATAGTTGAGCACAAAGGCCTGGTAGCCGCGGTCCAAAAACGCAAACGCCACCGGGTCCTGCTCGTGCGGAGCGATATGCGTAAACCCGCCTCCGCCGCAGATGATCACCGCGGGGCGGCGGCCATTGGGCTTGTCGGGCAGCGGCTCGGCACCCAAATACGTAAACGTCGCCGGATATTCCTCGGTCGGCTCCTCGCCCCACAGCGCATGGTTCTCGACAATCATATGTGCTCCCTTCGCGCAAATTATGCGCCCTTGTTTTTCGCCTTCAAGCGTACCCCACTTGAACTCATGGCGCAGAAACACCCCAGCAATAAGTTTCCCTTCAACTGATATATCACATAATCCCAGCTCAGAGGTATCGCTGAGCAGCGTAGAATAGGGGGTGTTGACCAAGCCGAGAAACACATGTGAAACGTTTCCGGCAAACCAAACGCGCGATATGCGCCTATTTAAGTTGGAGGCAACTATGGGTCTGCTCGATTCGCTTAAGTCCACCTTCACCTCGACCGGCGAGGCGTCCGTTCCGCCCGCAGCGAGCTTCGCCACCCGCGAAGGCGTCATCTATGCCCCCGTCAACGGCGTGCTCGTCAACTTGGACGAGGTTCCCGACGAGACGATCGCCTCGGGCATGCTTGGCCAGGGCTATGGCATCGAGCCCATCACCGACACCATCTATGCGCCTGCCAACGGCCGCATCGGCGCCACCACTGTCACCAACCACTCCATTGGCATGATCACCGAGGACGGTCTTCGCGTGTTCATCCATGTTGGCCTGGGCACCGTGGAAATGAACGGCAAGGGTTTTGCCCGCTTTGTCGAGATGGGCGATGTGGTCAAGGCAGGCCAGCCGCTCATCAGCTTCGACCGTGAGGCCATTAAGGCCGCTGGTCACGAGGACATCGTGACCGTCATCGTCTCCGAGCTCGACCGTCTTAAGAGCATCGACCATGTCGGCGAGTCCGGAACGCTTATCGGCGGCAACCCGCTCGTCAAGCTGGGCGACCCGCTGCTGGTGGCCAAGACCAAGTAGTCGAGCCGCACGCCACGCAGCCAAAAGGCACCTCGTCAAGCGCCCGCGACCATTTGGCCGCGGGCGCTTTTCGTTTGAAAAACCATCCCGCCAATGCCTTATCTGTATAGCCCAAATGAGCCGAGCTGCTAGAATATCGAACTGTATGGATAACTATCATTCAACCGTTATGGGAGGATACGTGAACCGCACCAAAATCGCGCAGCTCTATGCCGATGCCGAGTCGCTCGGCGGCCAGACTGTCACCGTCGCCGGCTGGGTCAAGTCCGTCCGCGACATGAAAAACTTTGGCTTTGTTACGCTCAACGACGGCAGCTGCTTCCGCGACCTGCAGGTCGTCATGAACCGCGAGGCACTCGACAACTACGACGAGATCGCCCACCAAAACGTCTCGGCCGCACTCATTTGCACCGGCACCGTCAAGCTGACCCCCGATGCGCCCCAGCCTTTCGAGCTTTCTGCCACCTCCATCGAGGTCGAGGGCGTCAGCGCCCCGGATTACCCGCTGCAGAAGAAGCGTGCAACCGTCGAGTTCCTGCGCACCCAGCAGCACCTGCGCCCGCGCACCAACCTGTTCCGCGCCGTGTTCCGCATCCGCTCTGTCGCGGCTGCCGCCATCCACCGCTTCTTCCAGGAGCAGGGCTTTGTCTACGTCAACACCCCCATCATCACCACGAGTGACTGCGAGGGCGCCGGCGAGATGTTCCGCGTG
>CABQMC010000067.1 GCA_902465115.1 uncultured Collinsella sp. | reverse complement strand
TTGAGCACTTCGATCAGCGCGGGGTCCTCGGCAAAGAACGTGGCGTTTTCGATGGTGTGGATGCAAGCGACCTTGCCGTCCTTGAGCGCGGGGCGAATGTCTGCGGCGCTGCGCACGTTGACCATACGGTCGTGGTTGAGCATTGCCTGGCCGCTCATATGCGCCATGATCTGCGCCTGGAAGCGCGCGGCGTGGGCGGTGGGAATCTCGTCGGGGACAAACGTGGCGAAGCACTGTGCCCACGGCGTGTTGCCGATCTTTGCGAGCGAGATGGCACAGGCGTTACCCTCGATGAGGTCGAAATCTTGCGGATGCGTTTCGTCGCCGGGGAAATAACCGTCGGTGCCGGCGGTAAAGCGCAGGTCGAGATCGAGCGTGGCCCAGCCGATTCGGTCGGCGGTGTCGCAGTGTAGGTCAAATACGGGATATGCCATGGTTCCTCCGGTTGCAGCGTTTCTTTGCAAACTGTCTTCAAATTGTATGACTAGGGTATAGTTAGCGCCATATGTTCATGGCGGCCCGTGTTGTGCGCCGCCCTTATCACGGAGGTTTCCATGTCCAACCAGGGCAAGAAGGTCAAGACTCATTATCGCGGCACGCTCGACGACGGCACGCAGTTCGATAGCTCCTACGATCGCGGTGAGCCGCTGGAGTTCACCTGCGGCGCCGGCCAGATGATCAAGGGCTTCGACGCCGCTGTTGTCGACATGCAGGTGGGTGAGAAGAAGACCGTGCACATTCCTGCTGCCGATGCCTACGGCGAGCACAATCCCGAGATGGTTCTGACCTTCCCGGCCGAACAGGTTCCCAACATCGAGCAGATCGAGAAGGGCATGAAGCTCTTCTTGTCCACGCCGAGCGGTATGCCCGTCCCCGCCGTGGTCATCGATGTAACGCCCGAGGCCGTGACGCTCGACGCCAACCACGAGCTGGCCGGTAAGGACCTCAACTTTGATATCGAGCTCGTCGAGGTCGAGGGTTAGAGCATGCCTGAGCGCTTGGTTTCGACGACATGCTTGGGAAATCTCAACGATCCGTCCTATGAACTCCTGCTTCGCCGGAAGTTGGGCGGCGTCTTTGAAGTTGACGATCTGCTGCTCGATTGGGACCAGGCTGATGTATACGCGTTTGTGGGCGTGACGGAGCTGGGGCGCACGGTCGATGTTCGGCTGGATACTGCCGACGGCGGTCGTCTTGCCGACGGCGACGTGCTCGCCATTGACCGTTCGGGCATGGTGCCCGTGGCGGTTGTCGTGCGCTTGCGCAGCGCCGAGGTTTATTTGGTCGAAGTTGACCGCATGGACCCGATTGCGCTCGCGCATTCGTGCTGGGAGATCGGCAACATGCATGCGCCGCTCTTCCGGGGCGACTCGGACGAGCATACTGTGCGCATGTATACGCCGGTGCAGCCTGTTTTGGGCCGCATGCTCCGGGGTGTCGAGGGTGTTCGGCTCTCGACGGTTACCCGTGAACTCGATGCGGATCGGCGCTTTGCGTCGAGTGCGGCGGAGGTCGTCGTGAGCATGGCTCCCGACTTTACCATCGTAAAAAAGGCGCGCGGCTAAGCGCGCGTATGCGCAAGACGGGCTTTGAGGGGCGACCGATCAAGGTCCGTCTTGCTGTTGATATGAGGCTTTGGGGGAAGCATATGGGTCTTGAGGGAATCAAACTGATTGCATGCGATTTGGACGGCACGTTGCTGCATCCGGGGGAGCGCGAGCTGCGTTCCGAGGCCTTTGAGCTTATCGATGAGCTGCATCGTCGTGGTATCGTGTTTATGCCGGCGAGTGGCCGTCAATATGCGAGCTTGCGCTACCTGTTTGCCCCGGTGGCCGATGAGCTCGCCTATGTATGCGAAAACGGAACCCTGGTGATGAGCGAGGGGCGTGCCGTCGTCAAGCGTTCCATGGAGCGTAGCCTTGCTATGGTTATCGCGAATACCGTGGTTGCGTATCCCCATACCGACATGACCCTTTCGTGTGAGGGGCACATCTACACCATGAGCGGCAACGATGCGTTCGTCGACCATTTGCGCTATGTGGTCCACTGCGATGTGGCGGTGGTCGACCGTCCCGAGGACATCGACGAGGATGTCATTAAGATTGGCTTCCAGACGCCCGAGGTGGATTATCCGGCGGCCCGGGAGTATTTCGAGCGCCTCTTTGGCGACCGTGTCGATGTGATGACGTCAGGAACCGCATGGACGGACCTTATCGGTTTCGGTTCGGGCAAGGGCTCCGCGCTTGTCGATTACGGTCGTGCCCTGGGGATTTCGCCCGATGAGATGATGGCATTTGGCGACAATGAGAACGATCGCGACATGCTCAACGTCGTGGGCCATCCCTATCTGATGGAGAGCTGCAACCCCACCATGCGCGGTATCAACGATCGCGTCCGTTACGTGCACACGGTCGAAGAAGAACTGCACCGCCTGCTCGCCGAGTAGGTTTTCGGGACATGCCTAGAAATGTACTGTTTGCTGCAAAGCGCGGAAAGGTGGATTTTAAGGCATGTCCCGAACATCTACCGGCAGTCGGGGCAGAGACCCTCGAAGATGGTGTAGTGCGACGTGACGTGCCAGCCGATTTGCTCGGACGCCTTGGCGTCGAGCTGGGCATCGAAGGGGAGCGGTACGTCGATGACGCGGCTGCACGAGGTGCAGATGATATGCGCATGCGGCTCGATCGTGTGATCGAAACGGCTGCCGCCCGGCGTCTTGATGGAGAGGATCTCGCCGGCGTCGGCCAAGAGATTGAGATTGCGGTAGACCGTACCGCGGCTGATTTTGTCATCCTGCGCGCGCACGGCGTTGTAGATTTCGTCGGCGGTGGGATGGTTATAGCTTTGGCGCACGGCGTCAAGAACCAGCTTTCGCTGCCTGGTATTCCTTCTTTGCACCGCCATGCGCCTCGCCTCTTTTCTATCAACGGTCGTAGGTAAATGATACCGTATTTAGCACACAATACTAATAATGAGGACTGAAACCGTCTTCATTGGCAAGTGGGGCTCGGGCCTGAGCGTCTATGAGGCGAAAACGCGTTCCCATGCGCTCGTAGGAGGCATGAAGCGCCTCGAGATGAGATAGGATATTTGCCGGAGCTCCCTGTATCTCCATCTCGACTGAGCCGTCTTCCATGTTACGCACCCAGCCGGTGAGTGCGCGTGCCTGCGCGAGGTTGGTGTTGGTAAAGCGAAAACCAACGCCTTGGACTTGCCCCTCCCAGCGCAGGAAATAGCGCAGGGGAGTGTCTTGAGTGGCCTCGTCGCTTGCGAGCACAGTAAGCCTGCGGCGCAGCTCGAGCTCGACGTTTGATGGTTTTTGAGGCTCTCGACTGCCGCCGGTGACGCTGGAGAAGAACGTATCGAAGAGGCCCATCGCTATGCCTGCTTGCCTGCGTCGGCCGGGAAGGTAATGCCGGCCTGCTGGCGCACGGCATCCATGATGCGTAGTGAGACGAGCGTGACATCGCGGTAGTGGCCAAGCTCGTGGCGTCCCGCCGGGGTCTCCCAAATCTCTTCCTTGACGTTATCGATGCCGCCGATGGCGGTGATGAAGTCTGTGAGTTCGTATTCCATAGTGTTGCTCGATTTGGGCAGGTCGAGCACGCGGCCGTTGTCGCCCTGTTCGCGCGGCGCCTCGGTCGCCGAGCCGCGTACGACGTCGCCGCGATAGTCGATGCGGACGTTGCGGGGCGTGGACAGATGGTCGATCTGGATAGTGCCACGCTCGCCTTCGATCTGCGAGGGCAGCAGGTCATTCGTAATTTTGGAGTGCGCGAGCTCGACGGAGATACGGCCACCGCCGTAGCTGGCGAGGATGGAACCGCAGCCGTCGATGGGGCCGTGCGTGAGCTGTCGCGTGGTGGGATCGAGCAGGGTGGTCATGCTCGTAAGGCCGGAGGGCATGCCGAAAATCTCGACCATGGGCTCGACGGTGTAGACGCCAATATCCATGAGGGAACCCGAGGCCATATTGCAGTCGAAGATATTGGTGGCGCGTCCCGCGAGAATCTCGTTGTAGCGCGAGGAATATTTTCCAAAGCGCAATGAGGCGCGGCGGATGGGGGCGATCTCACCCAGGGCGTCCTCGATGGCGTGGAAGGCGGGATCGTGGAGGGGACGCATGGCCTCGAGGGCCACGACACCTGCTGCCTCGGCAGCGCGGAAGACTTCCAGCGCTTGCGCCTCGGTGGCGCAGAAGGGCTTCTCGACGATGACGTGCTTGCCACCGGCGATGCAGGCAAGGGCCTGCTCGTAGTGAAGTGCGTTGGGGCTGCCGATATAGACGGCGTCGACGTCGGCGGCTGCCGCGAGCTCATCGAGTGAAGTAAAGTTTCGCTCGCCACCGCGCTCGGCGGTAAAGGCAGCACCGCGATTGGCATCGCGCGAGAGCGTGCCCACAAACGCGGCTTGGTCGTTGGCGTTGACGACCTGGATAAAGTCGTCGGTAATCATGGATGTGCCGATGGTCGTTATACGCAGCATGTATCCCCCTCGTGCCGTTCGGTTTACAGGATGAGTGTAGCGCGAAGGGGCAGGAAATAGCGTACGAAAACGCCGTTACAGGTCGCTCTCGTTAAAGCCGGTGTCGATATCGAGGTTGCTGCCGTCGGCCGCCGTGGTGGCGAGCTCGTCGCAGCGCTCGTTGAGCTCATGGCCGGCGTGACCCTTAACCCAGATGAACTCAACCTTGTGCTTGCTCTTTGCGGTGAGTAGGCGCTCCCACAGATCGCGGTTCTTGACGGGCTGCTTGTTGGCGGTCTTCCAGCCGCGTTTTTTCCATCCGTCAATCCAGTGCTTGTTGAAGGCGTTAACGACGTACTGCGAATCGGAATGGACTTCGACGTCGCAGGGGCGGTTGAGCGCCTCGAGTGCCACGATAACGGCCATGAGCTCCATGCGGTTGTTGGTGGTCTTGGCGTAGCCGCGCGAAAGCTCAGAGGTGAAGGTCTTGCCGGCGGGGTTGGTGTATTTGAGCACGGCGCCGTAGCCGCCGCGTCCCGGATTTGATCGGGCCGAGCCGTCGGTATAGATGATGACCTTCACATGGTTCCTTTCGTTGGGTACGTTTCGCGTGAGTGACCATTGTAGCGCCATGCCCGCCGGGGGCTAGCAATCTACGATTTCTACCCCGTCTTCCGACAGTTGGTTGGCATGGATGATGCGGTTGAGCTCGTCGAGGTATTGCTGCAAGAGGGGAGAGGGCTTGCGGTCGTCATGCATGATGTAGCCCACATGCATCGTCGGGGCGTCTGCCAGGGGGATCGAGGCCATGCCCCACTGCATTTCGCTGGAGAGTACGCCGGTCGACAGCGCATAGCCGTTCGAGGTGATAAGCAGGTTGGTGAGCGTCCCGCGGTCGGATACGCGGATATTGCGGTTGCAGGGAATATAGCTAAACGGTTCCTCGGCGTAATAGAAGGAGTTCGAGGTTCCCTGCTCAAAGCTGTAGCGCGTATAGGGCGTGAGGTCGGCAAGGGACAGCTGCGAACGGCGTGCGAGCGGGTGGCGTTCGCTGACGAACACGTGGACTTTTGCATTAAAGAGGGGATGAAAGCTCGCTCGGGCATCGGTAAAGGCCTTCTGCAAGACACGGGTATTAAAGTCATCCAGATAGAGGATGCCGATATCGCTGCGAAACGCGCGCACGTCGTCGATAATCTGCGCTGTGGTGGTCTCGCGCATGATGAACTCGAACTTGCTGTCGCGGCAGCGCTCGACCACGTTGACAAAGGCCTCGACCGAAAAGGCGTAGTGTTGGGCGGAAATGGCGAGGCGGGCTTGCGGGGTACCGCCGTCCTCGTAGCGGGCCTCGAGCATGTCGGCCTGCTCTACGACCTGGCGTGCATAACCCAAAAGCTCGGTGCCGTCGTTGGTGAGTGCAACACCGCGGCTGGAGCGCGTAAAGATTTCGATATGAAGTTCCTGCTCCAGGCTTTTGACGGCATTGGAGATATTGGACTGTGCCGTATAGAGGCGCTGGGCTGCGGCGTTGATCGAACCGGATTCTGCCACGGCGATCAAAAAGCGAAGCTGTTGGAGGGTCATCGGCGCCCGTCCTTTCGATAGCTATCTATAAAACCGATAACAGGTTAGCGCTTTTAAGTGATTGACCGAGGGAAACAATGCTCGTACTATTCAAAACACACAAAGGCGGTAGGTAATTAAGCCAACCACGGAACCGGGATGCGAAAGGAGGCCCGCATATGAATTGCTTACCAAGACGAATGCCGGGCTCCTGTTTGCGCCCGTTGGCGTAATCAGGAGATAGCGACTTACTTCTCTCACTCTTATTACTTTTGTTCGATCAAGGAGATCATCATGAGCCAGTTCATCAACAACCCCGAGCACACCTTTGGTTTCGATACCCTGCAGCTGCACGTTGGCCAGGAGAGCGCCGATCCCGCATCCGACTCCCGTGCCGTGCCTATCTACCAGACCACGAGCTATGTGTTCCGCAACTCCCAGCACGCCGCCGACCGCTTTGGTCTTGCCGACGCCGGTAACATCTACGGCCGTCTGACCAACTCCACCCAGGGCGTCTTCGAGGACCGTATCGCCGCCCTCGAGGGTGGCGTGGCAGGTCTTGCCGTCGCCTCTGGCGCCGCCGCCATCACCTATACCCTGCAGGCTCTTGCCCAGGCCGGTGACCACGTGGTGGCTCAGAAGACCATCTACGGTGGCTCCTACAACCTGCTGGAGCATACGCTCTCCCAGTTTGGCGTCGAGACCACGTTTGTCGATGCCCATAACCTGGAAGAGGTCGAGGGTGCCATCAAGGACAACACCACGGTCATCTATCTCGAGACGCTCGGCAACCCCAACTCCGACATCCCCAACATCGACGCCATCTCCGAGATCGCCAAGAAGCGCGGTCTGCCGGTTGTCGTCGATAACACCTTCGGCACCCCGTATCTGTTCCGTCCGCTGGAGCATGGTGCCAACATCGTCGTCCACTCCGCAACCAAGTTCATCGGTGGCCACGGCACCTCGCTGGGCGGTGTGATTGTCGATGGCGGCAACTTTGACTGGAAGGCGAGCGGCAAGTATGCGCAGGTCGCCGAGCCCAATCCCTCCTACCATGGCGTCTCGTTTGCCGAGGCTGCCGGCCCTGCCGCCTTCGCGACCTATGTCCGCGCCATCCTGCTTCGTGACGAGGGTGCCTGCATCAGCCCGTTTAACGCATGGGTCCTGCTCCAGGGCACCGAGACCCTGTCTCTGCGCGTCGACCGCCATGTCGAGAACACCAAAAAGGTCGTTGAGTTCCTGACCGGGGACAGCCATGTTGCCAAGGTGAACCACCCGAGCCTGCCTGAGCACCCCGATCACGAGCTCTATCAGAAGTACTTCCCCCGTGGCGGTGCTTCGATCTTTACCTTTGAGATTAAGGGTGGCCAGGAGGCAGCCTGGAAGTTCATCGATCATCTGCAGGTGTTCTCGCTGCTCGCCAACGTGGCCGACGTCAAGTCGCTCGTCGTACACCCGGCTACCACCACGCACTCCCAGCTTTCTGCCGAGGAGCTCGCCGAGCAGAACATCACGCCCTCCACGATCCGTCTTTCCATCGGTACCGAGAACGCCGAGGATATCATTTGGGATCTGAAGCAGGCCTTCGCCGCGCTGGACGAGTAAGGCGACTTGTGCAAGGACCCCTTGCGACTCGATAGGTATAACTGCATAAAATGCCTGCTCAAGGCGCCTGTGTGAACTATGGTTGCACAGGCGCCTTTTTTGCATAGAGAGGGTGCAAAAACAGGGTTTTTGGCACGCTTTATGCATTCGAGTTGTGGAAAACTCCTGTTAAGAGGATGTGAGTTTTACGCAATTGACGTGCGCCTTTTGA
>CABQMC010000066.1 GCA_902465115.1 uncultured Collinsella sp. | reverse complement strand
GCGGCACTCACTTCGAGATGCCGCCGAAAACTGGGTGCAACTGGAGTGACGAGACGGCAAAACTATAACCACCGAGTGGGAATAAACGATATTCGTTGATTTCAAGCCTCTGACCTGCGAAAACAGGTCGGGGGCTTCTTATTTTGCAACCTCTGTGCAACCTTTGCGGTTTCGCGCCCCGTGAACAGGGGATGTAGCACTGTTCACGTCTGGGCCCATGTCGGCACCGATCAATGCCCGCGCTGCTTCTGCTCGCGCTTCAGCTTCCGCTGCTCGAAGCACGTCGCCCGGGGTTCCTCGCCAGAGGAGAACTGACCGTTCCTTGCGAAACCGCGAGACCAGCTATATCCGCTTGCTGCGGGCTTGCTTGAGCCAGTTCCTCTTGAAAGAGCCTATACCTCCGAAGAACTTGTTGTACGTCTCACCGTTCTCCTTGGCCTCGCACTTGACCAAGGCAAGTTCGATAGTGCAGAGGTAATCCGCCACTTGCTCGAGGCGGTAGTCGGTCATCGAGGTCTTGCGGCGTCGGACGACCCCTTTTGAGAGGACCTTGCCCACCGAGCCGTCTCGCCCACGGAACAGAAGGAGCGCATCCTCGCGACCTTCGGCGACCTGTGCTGCGAGATGGAGGGCTGCACCATCGCGCAGGGCCCTTTCCAAAGCGAAGTGTCGAGCCGAAGTGTTGAGCGTCGGCCCTGAATGTTCAATGGCCGTTGTTTTCTGCCCCTCAAGTGGTGGACTTTTCCTCGGGGCTGTTGATTCCCCCACGCGCCCCTTTCCGTTCTCTGTGTTCCCCTTATACTCCTTGTACGAGGAGGTAAGAAGTCATGGACAAGACCGCACAGGACAGCTTGGCAAAGAAACCCGTCGACATGAGGGACAGGATTCTCGAGCATCTCGAGGCCCTCACCTCTGCCGTCTCGCTCGACGACCTTGCCCGTCTGTCCACCTCCGACATCGCCGAGACGCTCATCATCTCCAGGAGCCTGGCGAGCCAGTACCTCAACGACCTTGTTCGCGCCGGCTTTGTGGTTAAGGTGGCGGGCAGGCCTGTCCGTTATTTTCATCGCCGCGCGTTCCAGAAGCGTTTTCAGGTAAAGCTCTCTGCAAGCGAGTACGCCTCGCTCGCCGACCTCATCCAGGCGACGGGAATCGCCGATCACCGCGACTTCGCGCGTGCCGTGGGCTTCGACCTGAGCCTCAGCTCCGTTGTCGAGCAGTGCAAGGCTGCGGTTCAGTACCCTCCGTTTGGCCTGCCCATCCTCTTGAGCGGCGGCGTGGGTGTCGGTAAGTCTTTCCTTTCTCGCCTTGTGTACGAGTACGGCAAGAACCAGGGCTTGCTGTCCCGCGACTCCTCCTATGTGCGCATCGACTGCGCCGGGGTCCCGGACGCCGCCTCGTTCAACGGGCTTCTTGACGAGTCGATCGCGAAATCGCGCGGGGGTGTGGTTTTTGTCAACGGCATCGAGGCACTCTCTCCCTCTGCGATGGAGCACTGCCTTGCGACGGCCCTCGGGCTCGATGCCTCCCAGGATGCGCCGCGCGCTCGCCTCGTTCTTTCGACGACGCTTTCCGCCGATGACCTGAAGGTTTCCTCGGCCTACAGCAAAATGCCCATCTGTGCCCGCGTCCCCTCACTCAAGGAGCGGACCCCCGAGGAGCGCGAGGATCTCATCTTGAGCTTCCTGCGCAGCGAGGGGTGCCGAATCGGTTCTGATGTGAAGATTAGCCGCGGCGCATACCGTTGCCTCGTGAACGCGGACTTTTCCGATAACATCGCCGGCTTGCGCGCCTGCGTGACGAACTGCTGCGCCAAAGCGTTCCTCAATCGCGAGGGCGACTACGTCGTCGTTCGCCCGTATCTTCTTCCCAGCGGGCTCCTCTCCTCCGCGCAGATCGATCAACAGCCCGATGATGGCGTTCTGATTGACGCGTCCCTGGATGCCGCCGAGAGCACAGGGCCGGTCGAGCAGGCGCTCGATGCCCTGTGCTCTCTCGATGAGCGATTCTGCGCCGGGGAGCTCTCTGTCTCCGAGCTCGTCTCGCAAGCTGTCTCCGCTGTGCGCGGCGTTGAGGATCACTTGATCTTCGGCCGCGGCGTTACCTCCTCGAGGTCGCGCGCCTTCGAGCGCATCGTGGGCGCGGTCCTTGCCGACGCAGGCTCTTCTTATGGCATCGAGCTTTCGAGGAAGGTCGCTTTTCTACTGGCCCAGGAGATTTGCCTGCAGTTGTGGCCGGGCATCGGCCTGGCTAAGCGAAAGTCTGCCTGTGCGGAGCAAATCTCCCATCTCCTCGGTGCCGTGACCTCCGAATTACCGTTTGCCTCGAGCGTCTCCGATCAGGTCGCCGCAGACGTGGAAGGGGCGCTGGGAATCTCGCTCGATCACTTCACGAAGACGCTTCTGACGCTGTGCGTCGCATCGGAGTCTCGCGACGCGAAGGCCCTTCGAACGCTCTGCGTCATCTTGTCCCACGGCTACTCAACGGCGACGAGCATCGCCGACGCGGCGAACCGTATGCTCGGCATGCATGTGTACGAGGCGGTCGACATGCCCTACGACCAGCAGCTGAAGGACATCGTCGGTCCGCTCCAGCGCCTCGTCGACCGCCATTCCTACTGCACCGGGGTCGTGTTCCTCGTCGACATGGGCTCCTTGGAGGAGGCCTATAAGGCCCTCGAGAACGTTACCGACTCCACTATCGGCGTGGTGAACAACGTCTCTACCGGTCTTGCGCTCGAGATCGGGGTCGGGCTGCTCGGCGGCAAGTCCATCGCCGAGGTTCTTGGCGATGCGACCGCCGCGTGCGTGACGCACTGCAAGGTGATCGAGCGCGTCAACCGTGAGGACGCCATCGTCTTCTGCTCCGAGTCCGGGGTCGACGCCGCGGAGAGGATACGCCAGCTCGTCTCGCAGAGCCTCCCGCGCACCATAGGCGCGCGCCTGCTCACGAGGCCCTTCAAGCAGCTCGTCGCGAACGGGTCGAACGACGCCGTTTTCTCCGAGCACCGCGTCTGCGCCGTCATCGGCACGGGAGACCCCGGGGTCGCCTCCGTCCCCTTCGTCGCCCTCGAGGACATCATGTCGACGGCGTCCGCCTCTAAGGTCGATGCCGTGTTCGGCAGGTGGCTTGACGCTTCCGAGCTCTCTTCTTTCCACGAGAAGCTGCTCTCGAACATGACGCTGCAGAACGTCATCCGCTCCATCACCATCCTCGACCCGGAGCGGCTATTCCATGAGATCGAGAGCGCCGTGCACGAGCTTCAGCGCAGGACAGGCGAGAAGATCGGCAGCAACGCCATCATTGGGCTCTACGTCCACCTCTGCTGTCTCGTCGAGCGCCTTGTTACCAGAAACCCCATTGAGACCTACGTTGGCCAGGACCGCTTCGAGGAGGAACGCGCCGATTTCATCGAGTCCTTCAGGCAGAGCTTCTCGAGCATCTCGACGCGCTATCGCGTAGAGGTTCCCGTAAGCGAGATCGCATATGTCTTCGACTACATAAGCGTGAGCGCCGCCCCGGCGCGAGAAGAGCGCCTCGGCTCCTCGGACCTCCTGCTCGACGAGTGACCTTCCCCGCGCCGCCGCAAGCTGACCGCGCGTCCTCAATAATCCGATAACCCCTTGCCCGGCGCGAATCCGGATAGCGCCGAGGCAGTACCGAACGTAAAACTTCATTTGATAGGAGCAAACATGAGTGTTGTTATGGCACGAATCGACAATCGCCTGCTTCACGGCATCATCGTGACGCAGTGGGCCCCGGTGTCGGGCGCGACCCGAGTCATGGTCATCGACGACAAGGTCGCCGGCGACGAGGTCCTGAAGTCCACCATGAGGATGGCGCGCCCCGCGGGCATGGCCGTCTCGATCATCTCCGAGCAGACCGCGCTCAAGAACTTCGCGGCGGGCAAGTACGACCGCGAGAAGGTCTTTGTCATCGCCAAGGAGCCCGAGACGATCCTTCACCTGGTCGAGTCGGGCATCGAGCTCCCGTCGCTGATCGTCGGCGGCTCGCTCGTCAAGGAGGGCGGCGTCCAGCTCACCCAGCGCGCCTATGCCTCCGCCGAGAACGTCCAGAGCTACAAGGCGCTCATCGCCCGCGGCGTCAAGGTGACGGCACAGTTCGTGCCCGCCGACAAGCCCGTCTCCGTCGCCGACCTCATCTAAGGAGGGATCATGGTCAACTTCACTATCCTGCAGGTCGTCCTTTTGACCCTGCTGGCCTTCATCAAGCACGTGGACTACTACGGCATCCCGATGATCTTCGTCAACTATGCCGTCTTCTGGGGCCTTATCACCGGCGTCGTCATGGGCGACTGGCAGACCGGCCTCGTCATCGGCGGTACCATCCAGCTCATGCAGCTCGGCGTCGCGGGCTTCGGCGGCTCGTCGATTCCCGACTACGGCACGATGGCCATCATCGCCACCGCCTACGGCGTGACCCTGGGCGCGGACACGGGCCTCGCCATCGGCCTGCCGGTCGGCATGCTCGGCATCCAGCTCGACGTCATCGTCAAGATCCTCAACGGCTTCGTCGTCGAGAAGTCCCAGAAGTTCTGCAACGAGGGTAAGTTCAATCAGATGAACGCCATCCTGTGGGTCTGCCCCGCGCTCTTCGGCCTGTGCGCCGCCCTGCCCGTCTTTGTCTCCGTGACGCTCGGCCAGCCCGCCGTCAACTGGCTCCTCGAGGTCATGCCTCAGTGGTTCCTCTCCGGCCTCACCCTCGCCGGCAAGATGCTCCCGGCCATCGGTATCGCCATGCTGCTCCGCTACATGCCCACCGGCAAGTACTTCCAGTACCTGCTCGTCGGCTTCTTCCTCTCGGCCTTCCTGAACGTGCCCATCATCGGCGCCGCCATCGTCGGCGTTGCCCTCGCGATCGCGTTCTACCAGCGTGCCGAGAGGGACACCGAGCTCGCCGCCCACGCTTCCGCAGACGCCTTCATCGGAGAGGATGAGTAACCATGGAAAACGAGAACATCACCGCCGTCGCCGAGGGCAAGCCCTCCGGCTACAAGGTCACCAAGAAGGATCTGCGCAACGCGAACTGGCGCTGGCTCATGAGCGTGTGCACCTTCAACTACCAGACCCAGCAGGGCGCCTCAGTCGCCTACGCCCTTTCGCCGGTCCTGAGGAAGATCTACACGAACGACGAGGACTATAAGCAAGCGCTCAACAACCACTTCCGCTACTACAATACCCAGCCTTGGCTCGCCGCCATCATCCTTGGCGCCTGCGTGGCCATGGAGGAACGCGACGGCCTAGCGGCGGCGGACGCCGTCCAAGACCTGAAGATCGGCACCATGGGACCGCTCGCCGGCGTCGGCGACTCCCTGCTCATGACCATGATCCCGACCATCATGGGCTCCATCGCCGCCTATATGGCCATCGAGGGCAACCCCGTGGGAGCCGGCATCTGGTTCGCGCTCATCCTGGCCATCTTCTGGGTCCGCATGCACGCCCTCGAGTTCGGCTACAAGCAGGGTGTGAAGCTCGTCACCGACTTCAGCGAGAAGCTTCCCAACCTCACTGCCGCCGCCTCCGTGCTCGGCCTCACCGTGGTCGGCTGCCTCATCGCCTCGGTCATCGGCGTCACCTGCCCGATTAGCTTCAGCTTCGGCGACGTCTCGATGGAGATTCAGCCGCTGCTCGACAAGATCCTGCCTGCCATGATCCCCGCCGCCATCACGGGAAGCGCGTATTACCTTCTTACCAAGAAGAACGCGAGCATGACGGCCCTCATCCTCGTGGTGATCGTCCTCGCGATGGTCGCCTCCGCCGCCGGCATCCTCGCCTAGCTTCGACCCAAGAGATTGGTGAATCAATGAGAAAGATAGTTGTGGCGAGCCATTCCCTTCTCGCCCAGGGCTTCAAGGACACCCTCGAGTTCCTTACGGGTAAGAGCGACGCCGTCAACGCCGTGTGCGCCTACGTGAACGACAACGGCGAGGGGCTCGACGCGGCGGTCGAGGCGGCGCTTTCGGGCACTGACGAGGTCGTCGTCCTTACCGACGCGCTCGGCGGCAGCGTGAACCAGCGCTTCTCCCGCTTCGCCTCCGTGATCGCGGGTGTCAACCTCCCGCTCGCCATGACGGTCGCGCTCGCGCGCCCCGACGAGAAACTCGATTTCGACGCCCTCGTCGACGAGGCGCGCCAGCAGATCGTCTACGTGAACGGTGCCAGTTCCGCCGAGTGCGAAGACGACGAATAGAGGAGGTCGACGATGAGAGAGTTCCTTAAAGACGTGTGGATGCACGGCGGTGAGGAAAGCCGCGCCATCACCCCCGAGAACATCACGGGCGAGAAGGGCCGCGCCGCCATGTCGGCCAGCCACCTCGGCGTCGGCCGCAAGGGCTCGTGCTGCGTGCCCCTTGAGTCCGGCGAGACCATCACGCTCGCGGACATCGAGGGCCCCGGCATCATCCGCCACATCTGGATGACCGTCCCCGACAAGACCGCCGCCGGCAGCTTCGTCATGCGCGACCTCGTGCTGCGCTTCTACTGGGACGACGAGGAGACCCCCTCGGTCGAGTGCCCTGTCGGCGACTTCTTCTGCAACGGCTTCGGTGAGCGCGCCATCGTCAACTCGATGCCCATCTGCGTGAACCCGACGGGCGGCATGAACTGCTACTTCGAGATGCCCTTCAGGAAGCACGCCAAGGTCACGCTTACGAGCGAGCATCCCGGGTTCATTAAGTACATCTTCTACACGTTCAACTACGCGCTCACCGACGTGCCGGACGACGCCATGTACTTCCACGCCCGTTTTAACCGCGAGCGCAGCACCCGCAGGGGCGTCGACTACACCGTGCTCGACGGCGTGCGCGGTAAGGGCTACTACGTCGGCACCTACATGGCCCTGTGCGCCCTGGAGCGCTATTGGTGGGGCGAGGGCGAGATGAAGTTCTTCCTCGACGGCGACGAGGAGTTCCCCACGGTCACCTCGACGGGAGCCGAGGACTACTTCGGCGGTGCCTGGGCCTTCCTCGACAGGCCGCCCCACGCGCTGCCCGAGGCGCAGTGCTTCAACACGCTGTTCGCCGGCTACCCGTACCGCTCGACGCGCGACGCCACGCGCGACCGCTTCAGCGCGGGCAAGCCGAACCCGAACCCGATGCTCGCGACCAACGACGACGCGCTGCCCAGGCACGGCCTCTACAGGTGGCACCTTCCCGACCCGATCTCGTTCAAGGAGGACCTGCGCGTGACGTTCCAGGACCTCGGCAACGACGACATCAAGCTCTACGAGCGCGAGGACGACATCTCCACCGTCGCCTACTGGTACCAAAGCGAGCCGCACGCCGTGCTCGCCCCGTTTGCCGCAAGGCAGGACCGCGTGCCCAGGTAGGGTCGCCTCGAAACAAGCCAACGTTATGGGCGCCCGCGGTTGACCATGACTGCGGGCGTCCCTTTGTAAGGAGGATCACATGAGCGAAAAGCAAATGAGGCTCGGCGCCCTCGAGGCCGGCGGGACCAAGATGGTCTGTGCCGTGGTGTCCGGCGACGGCGAGGTCCTCGACCGTATGGAGACCCCGACGCTTACGCCCGCCGAGACCGTCCCGCAGATGATCGAGTGGTTCACCGCCCGCGATGTGGACGCGTTGGGCATCGGCGCCTTCGGCCCGACCTGCGTCGACCCCAACGACGAGCGCTACGGCTCCATCCTCCAGACGCCCAAGCTCGCGTGGCGAGGCCATGGTCTTCGCGCCGCGTTCGCCGACGCCCTCGGGATTCCGGTGGCCTACGACACGGACGTGAACGTTGCCTGCCTCGGCGAAGTGGTCTTCGGCTGCTGCAAGGGGCTCGAGGACGCCGTCTACGTGACCATCGGCACCGGCGTGGGCGCGGGCGTCATGTGCGCGGGCAGGCTCCTTCACGGCATGTTGCACCCCGAGGCCGGCCACATGCTGGTAAGGACCCGTCCCACCGAGGAGGGACGCTGCGTCTGCCCGAGCCACGCGAGCTGTCTCGAGGGCCTTGCCTCCGGCCCCGCCATCGCCGCGCGC
>CABQMC010000065.1 GCA_902465115.1 uncultured Collinsella sp. | reverse complement strand
AGCCCTCCCGACGCCGTGAGGGCACCGGGGGCCAGCACGAACAGGGAGGCTCCGAGCGCGGCTATGCCGACGGCGGCCTCGGGGCCGCAGGCGGCGATGGTCGGCAGCGCGAGTGACATAATCGCGAGGCCGGTGGCTGCGAGCAGGATGCCCACGCCAGCGAGCGCGACGGCGGCGCCGAAGGCGACCATGCCGACGGAGCCGGCAGTCAGGGCGGGCCCGAGCGCGGCGGCGCCAAGCGCCAGCCCGGCGATGACCGCCACCATTGCCGCCATGCCGATTGCGGCCTGAGGCCCCGCCTCGCCGAGCTTTATCGCGGAGAGGGCGAGAAGGCCGATGCCGCCGCACGCCAGCAGAACGCCGGCTCCAACCATGAGGACGGCCGCGCCGAACGATGTCATCTTACCGGCCGCCGCGCCCGCGGCTGTGCCAGCTGCGGTCTCTCCCGCCGCCGTTGTGGCAAGACCTGCACCAGCAGCGGGTGCGGATGCCCCTAGGGACAGCAGGGCGCCGCCGATGACCTTCAGGAGCGAGCCCACAGGGCCGCCGGCGACTTTCATGACGAGGAAGGCGCCGCCGACGGCCTTGACGACCGGGGCGACCTCCTCGGAATGCCCGGAGACCCACTGAAATGCGTCGCCCACCGAGCGAATGACCGGCTCGGCGGCCTCGAAGGCGTCGTCAAGGGCGTTTGCGGCATCTGCCGCGCCCTCGGCGGGACTCGACCACCCGGTGATCTGCGATACGGTCGACCATATGGCGTCGCCCGTGGAGGACGCCGTGTAACCGAGCGCGTCAAGTGTTCCCGCGAAAGATGAAGCCGCCTCGTTGTTGAGCAGCGTCTCGCAGAAAGCGGAGGTCATCTCCACTGCGCCGGCGAACGCGTCCCCGGCCACCGAGACCCCGCCCGCGACAACGCCGGAGAACACGGCGGCGAACGACGACGCCGCGTCCCGGATGCTCGGGTCGGCCATCGCGTCGGTGACGGCTCCGAACGCGCCGTTCACCGTGCCCTTCACGCCGTCGATGACGCCGACGATGTTGGACGAGCCGATGGCGCCGATAATCTTGGCGACGCCCTTTGGGAAGGCGTTGCACATGTTGGAAAACGACGTCTTGATGCCGCCCGTCGCGGCCTTTGCCTGCTCGGAGAAGCTCGTGATGCCGTCCGCGCCGTTCTTGTCGAGGTCGACCACTGCGTCGGCGAAATCCGAGACCGTGACCCTGCCGTCCTTCATGGCCTGGTAGAGGTCGGATGCCGATGCGCTCTGCCCGAGCATGGACTTCGCCACCTGGTCGAGCTGGCCAGGCATCGCCTGCTGGATGCTCATCCAGGTGTCCATCTCCATCTTGTTGGTGGAGACAGCCTTGGTGAGCTGCGTCATGGCGTTGGACTGGATGTCCTCGGACGCACCGCCAGCGAGAACGGCATCATTGAATGCAAGGTAGCGGTCGGTCGCCTGGTCGATCGACTTGGACGACGGCGCGAGCTGCTGCACGCCCGTCGCGGCCGCGTCGAGCCTCGTGGGAAGCTCCGACAGCCTGTCAGACAGGGTGTCGACGCTCCTCTGCGACTCGTCCGCCCCGTAGCCGAGCGACTGGAGGACCTTGGGGAAGTTGTTGAGCGTGTCGACGCGCGCGACCGCGGCGTCCACGCTCGAGGACACTGTCGAGACGACCCTCTGCACCACGCCGGCAACGGCGCCGGTGATGACCGCCGCCTTGGCCGAGAAGCCCGAGGCGACCTTGCTCGCCATGTTCCCGCCCGCCGTGGTTCCGGCAGACCCGAATGCGCTCGAGAGCGACGACAGCGTGCTCCCCGCCGAGGAGAGGACGCCGCCGCCGATGGTGGCGATCTTCGCCATGAATCGGCCGGTAGCCTTCTCCCCCGCGGACAGCCTGTCGGTGAGCGTCCCGGCGCTTCCGCCGAGCTTTCCGAGTGCAGACACGGGTGCGGAGGTCGCGCTCGCCAGCCGCTTCTGCGCCGAGGCGAGTTTGGACTCGGCCGCCTGGGCACGCTCCGACGCCGTCTGCGCCCTGAGCTTGGCGGTGACGAGGCTGCTCTCGGCGCTTAAGGCCCTTGCGGATGCCGGGCCGTACTTGGCAACGGCATCGTTGTACTTGACCTGGGCCGCCTCCGCCGACAATGAGGCCGACTTCGAGGTCGCCATCGCCGAGCGAAGCTCGAGCGTGGCGGATTTGACCTTGTTCTGGAGCCCCTCGACGGCGTTCGCGCTCGCCGCGCTGGAGAAGGCGGAGGAGAATGCGGCGCCGGTCGCCTTGCCGGTCGCGGAGAATTTACCAGTCGCGCCGGAGAGCGCAGAGGAGACCCTAGCGACCAGGCCGCTGCCGCCAGACTTGCCCGCCGCCGCGGAGAAGACCCTTCCGAAGCGCGACCCCGAGGAGGATCCCGCCCCGGACAGGTCCTTGTCAACCTGGGAGGCGAAGCCAGCCATGGACGGCATTACCTTTACGGATACGGATCCGACGTCTGTGGACATGGCGCCTCCTTATACATCGATTCCGAACGACGAAGATATCTCGTACTTCGCCGCCAGCGCCGAGTCCCTGCGGCGCTCGTTCCTGGCTCGCTCGCCCGGCGATAAGATCCGCTGCGGGGCGTTGACGCGCTTTTTGGCATCCTCGGTGAACCCGTAGTGGAAGCACCTGAGCTCGTGCTCGATCATGTCGAGCAGGCGCGTCTTGTCGTCCCACAGGTTGTCGGGCTCAAGGCGAACGGAGACCCGCGAGCGCGACGGCAGCTGGGAGTAGAGGACCTGCCAGCGGCAAAGGTCCTCGTCCGTCGCCCCGTCGAACCCGCCGCCGAGGGGAAGGTCGATGCCGTACGTCTGACGGAAGTCGGCGACGACCTCTCCCCTCATGCAGGTCCAGGCGGCGGCGAAGCTGGCTAGTTTTTTGCCGCGGCCTCCATGGCGGCCTGGAAGAACGCGCCCCAGCGCTCCGCCGAGCAGTCCTGCCCGTCTTCGCCGAGCTCGTCCATGTACTCGACGGTCTTGCCGTCGAAGATCTCGTCCATCGCATCCCACACCTCGTGCATCTTCTCGGGGATGCCGTCGTAGGCCATGGCGCGCTGCACCTTCATGGACTGGATGGCCTTCTTGTTGATCTGATACTTCTTGCCGTCGAACTCGAACTCGAGCGCGCCCTCGGGGCGCTTGGCCGCCATTAGGCCGCCACCGTCTCGGTCGACTCGATGTAGTCGTAGCAGGTATTGCCGTTCTCGTCGGTGAGGTACTTCATCGTCAGGGCGCGCTGGCAGAGCTCGGAGCTGGAGATGGTGAGGTCGTCGAGCTCGGAGGACTGGCCGCGCGGCACGACCTTGGTCCACTTGCGGCCGTTCTTCAGGAGGAGGAGCAGCACGTAGGCGAAGGTCGGATGGGAGTCGGAATTGTGCTTGACGGTGATCAGGCCGCCCTCGTCGGTGACGTTGCCGTCGCCGTACTGGCGCTTGAGCGTCTCCGCCTTGATCTCGGCGAACGTGAGCTGTGCGGACTCCACTCGGTTGGAATTGCTGGAGTCCATGAGGTCGCCGTTCATGTCGACCGTGTCGTTGGAGTCCTCGGAGACGGACTCGACGTAGCCGTCCTCGGAGATAAAACCGAGGCACTTGAATGCGGGATCGAGCTCGCTCTTGTTCTTGATGACCTTGCCCGGCAGGGTGGTGCCGGTGGGGGCCGAGAAGATGTAGCCGCCCTTCACGCCCTTTCCGGCGCTGACGTTGTTGGAGTCGTTCGCATTGCTGACTTTGGCCATTCGCGCGTTCCTTTCTACTACTCGCAGACCCAGAGCTGGACCTGCACCACGTACCTCGCCCTGCGCGTGTCAGGGTCGGGCATCTTGTATTGGTTCGTGACCTCCGGGTGGAAGACGTTGGGAAGCTCGTCCTCCAGGGACGGGACGGCCGCCTTCACCTTCTCGGCGAGGGCTTTCGCCGGCTTCCTGCCGCCCTTGCCCTCGGTCCCCCAGCAGTCGATATCGAGTTGGACCGGCTCCAGGAAGCCGCCGCCCCCTCCGACCTGCTCGACGGTGACGTACGGCTCCGGGTGCCCGGCGACCGGCTCGAGCGTCGCGTCGGCGCCGGCAAGTTCGCACAGGCACCTCGCGACATCGGCCTCTATATCCATGATCAACCTCCGGACGAGAGCGCCGCCCTCGTCAGTATCTTGTGTTTCGCCTGGGCGTGTTTGGCATGCTCCGAGCATGCGCTGACCCGAAAGCCCTTGGCGAGCGTGCCCTGGCAGCGGCTAACCCTGAAGGCCGGGACGTCGTGGCCGTCCGGCGCGAGCATCGACGTCGCGCGGGCGGCGATGCCCTCGGCCTTGCCCCTGAGCATCCCCTGGAGCGCGGCGTTGCCGTCCATCGCCTCGGCGTACCCGAGGCGGCTCCATTTGAACTTCCCCCAGCTGTACTCCTTAGCCATCGGCCGCCTCCAGCTCGACCGGGTAGCACCAGCGTCCCGGGCACGCCTCGGGGGCGTAGGGCCTCGGGTCGCCCACGACGCGCAGCTCCTCGCCGCGCACGCGGACCGAGCAGCCCTTGAGGCGGATGCCGGCCATGTCCCTCGGGAGATGCACCGTGTATGCCACGGTGGCGCCCTCCGGCCGCGAGGCGTCGAGGTCCGCGGTGGCGCCGGGCGCCACGACGGCGTCGACGTCGCGCTCGGCGACCGCCTCGGAGACGGGCTCGTGAAGGTCGCCGTACACCGTCTTGCGGGAGATGACCGTGACCGTCTCGGTCGGTATCCCAGCCATCGGCATCACGCCTCCTCCCAGCGGTCAGCAGCGGTCATGGGCTAGAGGTCTCCGGTCGGGTTGGCGAACGTGACGCTCGACGAGTACGGGCCGGTCGTCTGCGACTGCTGGGTGATGCCGGCCATGGCGCCGGGCGCGTTGACCGCCCGGGCGACCATGGCCACGCAGACGGACTTCACGTTCTCATCGAACGTGGGATTCGAGCCGGCGAGGTACTGGACACCCATACGGCGCCGATATGCCCCGCGCAGGTACGCCGAGGCATCCTCGAGCAGCGCGGCAACCCTGGCCTCGTCCTCGGCGGCACCGCAGCGCGCCTCGTAGTCGGCAACTGTGGCGAAGGCGCCCACTAGAGCGTCTCCAGGATGGCGATGAGCTCCGCCTTGGTCGCCTTACGCGGGGCGAAGCCGTTGGCGGTCTCGATGGCATCGCGCAGCTGTTGCACGGTCATCTCGGGTGAAGGCTTCTCGTGCACGGGCTGCTCGGGTTCGTCGTCCACGACGTCCTCGTCCTCGGCGGGCTCCGCAGCGGCCTCCGTCTCGGCGGGCGGGAGGTCGACATGGCCGCCGGCGGACAGCTCCGCGAAGCGCTCGTCGGTCAGCTCGACCTCCTCCCCCACGAGATGCACCGCGAGGGTCTCGCGGTCACGGTACGGGTAGGTGACCAAAGCGATCATGGATGCTCCTTAGGTTTCCTAGGCGGTCGGGGCGATGGTGCCCTTGACCACGAAGTCGATGTACTCGGCGAAGAACACGAGGCCGACGTAGGCCACGGTGTCGTAGGTCAGGCTCTTGAGCTCGGGCGAGTGGGACACGGCAATGTAGCCGCTCTCGTCGGAGTAGAAGCCGAACAGGTCGTCGCCGTCGGTCGGTGCGACGTAGACCTTGATGTTGTCCTTGACGGTGGCGTAGATCGTGCCGGCGGTCACGGAGCCGGTGGACACGAGCGTGCCCAGGCCCGCCCAGTTCTCGATGTAGGAGATGCCGAAGGCGCTGAAGACCTCGGACTCGCCGATCTGCTTGGCGAAGTCGACCGGGTTGGCGAAGTAGACGGTCTCGCCGCTGCCGAAGCCGTACTCCTCGGTGAGGTTGGACAGGGCGGCCCAGGCGTTCGCGGCGGTGGCCACGAGGCTCTTGCCGGTCGCGGCCGTGGTGCCCTCGGCGCCGAGCGCGGCGACGAAGTCCTTCTTGATGTTGCGCTGCATGTCGGAGATCATCGCGGCGTCGGTCTTGTCGACGGCGCCGTCGTAGCCGCGCTTCTTGACCTCCTGGAGCGTGGTCTGCTTGCGGTAGGGCTTGAGCGTCACCTCGAAGGTCGTGACGTCCTCGTAGGTGTAGCTGGAAAGCGGGATGTCCTGGCCGGCGGTGTACGCGGCCTCGGAGAGCTTGCCGGTGATCTTCTTCTGGTGCAGGGTCTCGCCGACGGCAGCGTGGATGGGCGCGCAGGTGGACAGCATCGCCGTGAGCTTCTCCAGCGACTTGGTGAAGGTGTTCACGAGGTCGACGTTGCGCGCGGCTGCGAGCGTCTTGATATCGGGCATTGGGGCCCCTTTCTCCCCTTACTTGAAGAGGTCGATGTTGGCGGCGATGGCCGCCATGCGTTCCTTCTTGTCCTCGATTCCGAGGATGTCCTTCTTGGAGGGCTTGCCCGGCTTGGGCTTGCCGCCGGCCTCGGGCGCCTTCGGCGCGCCGCCGGCCGGTTTCGTGATGGCCGCCACGGCATTGGCCTGCTCGGTGAGGGCGTCCTCGTCCTCGCCGTTGAGCGTCGCCACGATGGAGCGGTCGAGTCCGGTGGCCTTGGCCACGGAGTCGACGAGCGCGGAGCGGGCGGCGCTCGCCTTGAGGGCGGCGTTCTCGCTCTCGAGCGAGCTCAGGCGCTCCTCCACAGTCGGATCCGTCTTGGGCGTTGCGGCCTTGAGCTCGTCGAGCTCCTTGAGGTTCGCCTTCGAGCGGCTCTCCCACTTGCGCGACTCCTTCAGCGCGTTCTCGTAGAGCGCCTTGTAGTCGGGCGCCGGATCGGTCTCTCCGCCCTGTGCAGGGTCAATCGGATCGGTCTCGGCGGGCGTGGTCTCCTTGGCCATGCTCCCTCCATTTCCGCCCCGTGCGGGGCATCGGACGATGCCCACGTGCTCCTGAGGCACGCGCGTCTGCCATTCCGCCACGCCCCGATGGCACCTGGCCGAGGAATCGAACCCCGGTAAGCGGTTTTGGAGACCGCCGCACTGCCATTGTGCTAGCCAGGTGTGTATAATCTGATTTGAAAAGCCCTGGGCGTGCTGGATAGCTAACCCGGGGCTTATTTCTTTATGTCGTCTATGGCCCCGCCCTTGGTCAACAAGATAACGTGGTCGATGTCATGCCTCGACATCTCAAGCCGCACGCGCTTCAGCGCGTCCTCTCTTGTCACAGGGACCTCCTCGCAGTTAAGCACGACGATAGAGGGCTTTACCGGCCCACCTTCCGCCTTTTCGAACTGCCGCACTGCCTTTCTTATATTGCGCTCGATGAACCTAAGCCCGTTGACGCCAGACGCATCGCTTGTCGGGCTCTTCAGCTCGCATAGCTTGCCGTCGAGCAGCAGGTCGATATTGGAAAAGCCCTCCGGCGCGTCCTCCTTGCGGACGACGACCTCGTGACCGGCCGCCCGAAGCGCCTCGTGCGCCGCGAGATCGTAGGAGCCGCCGCGCTCGTGCGCGAAGGTCTCTTTCGGCTTCTTGTACACGATTGGAGGCCCAGGCGAACCGAGCACCGCACGCTTCGCCGCGTCCTTGTCGGCGCTCGTCAGACTTTCGTCCTCATCGATGTTCTTGAACTGTGCCCACTGCTCGCGAAGCTCCTCGGGGCGCACGCCCTCCACGAGCTCCGCGTCCGGGTCGTCCTCGAAGCCGGGGACCACCTTGCAGTCGCAGTGCCGGTGGAAGTGTTTGAACTCGCCGGCGGATTTGCGCGTGTGGTAGACCGCGCCGCGACTCGCGAGCATGATGCAGAAGGTGCAGGTCTCGAAACCCGTCGGCACGCGCGCGAAGCGCACGCCGGCGCTCCTGTCGCGGCCCACGTTGGAGATGATCGTCTCATTCAGGCTGCGGAACGCGTCGTTCCTGGCGTACTCGCCGCACGCCTTGGCGAACGCCCCGTCGCCGCCCTTCACGAGCTTCTTCGCCTGGTAGCGCGCGACCTCGTCTACGGACTTCGGCCTGTAGGTCGTCACGGTGACGGCCTTGGCGCCGTCGAGCACGTGCGTGTTCGTGACGATGTAGCCGTCGGCAGTGAGCACGACGCCGGTGCCGGTGCTGTATTCGCCGCGGCTGATGTCGGCATGGATGCCGACGACGGACGGCAGGCACTTGGCATACACGCTCTGCAGCGAGAGCGCGCTGCCCCCGGCGGGCTGGAGCGTCATGGTCACGCTCGGATCGGTCGGCGCGGCCGGCAGCTCATTCTTGCCGGTGACGGTGGTGTCA
>CABQMC010000064.1 GCA_902465115.1 uncultured Collinsella sp. | reverse complement strand
CGAGAAAGCCGAGCTCGCAAAGCAGCGACGCGCCGCCTCTGTCAACGGCATAGGGCGTTCGCCAGCCTCCGGCTTCACATGCGGCAGCGTATAGAGTCCCACGATAAACGAGATTACGCCAATGGGCAGATTGATAAGGAAGATGCTCTCCCAGGGAAAGCTCGCCACCAGCACGCCGCCGAGCACGGGGCCGCACATCATGCCAAGAGCCACAAAGGTCGCCAGAATGCCCATGGCACGGCCGCGCTCACGCGCCGGAAACGACTCGGTGATGATGCCCATATTGTTGGCCATCGCGGCGGCACAGCCAATGCCCTGCACGAAACGCGCCAAGATAAGCACCTCGAGCGAAGCCGAAAGCCCGCAAAGCAACGAGCCACCCGTAAAGACGATTACACCAAGCTGGAACACATTCACCTTGCCGCGCACATCGCCCAAGCGGCCAAACGGCAGCATGGCGACGCACGTCGCGAGCAGATACACCGAGCTCACGAGCTGAATGCGGTCGAGACCCACCCCCAGCTCCTTTTGCATCACTGGGAGCGCCACCGTCACGATGCTCGCATCCAGACACGCCATAAAGGTCATGACGAGCACGGTGAACAGAATCGCCCATTTATTCTTACCGTGGGTGTCGCCCTCTAGGGCAATGTGTTCGCGGCGCAGCTGCTCGGCAGTTTTCTCCATGTATATCCTTTCTATCGTGCAACGCAAAAACGGGACCCCAATCGCCTACAAACGGACACGATCGGGGTCCCGCCTACGGAATCGGAACTATGAGGACGTCGTCAGCCGAAAAGCCGTCCCACGCCTCGCACGCACGCTAGCCTAGCACTGCTCGAGTGCCTGCTCAAGGTCGGCAATCAGATCGGCCGTGTCCTCGAGGCCGCACGACAAGCGCACCATATCGGCGGAAATGCCACAGGCAATGAGTTCCTCATCGTTCATCTGGCGATGCGTGGCATTAGCGGGATGCAGGCAGCAAGTGCGGGCGTCGGCCACGTGCGTGGCGATCTGGGCGAGCTTGAGGCTCTTCATAAAGGTCTCGGCCGCCGCACGGCCACCGTTAAAGCCAAAGCTCACAACGCCGCAGGTACCGTTGGGCATGTACTTCTGAGCCAGGTCATAGTACTTGTCGCCCTCCAGGCCCGGATAGCTCACGAAGCGTACCTTGGGATGGCTCTGCAGGAACTTGGCAACGGCCAGGCCGTTCTCACAATGACGCGGCATGCGCACATGCAGGCTCTCGAGCGAGCTGTTCAGGAAGAAGGCCGCCTGAGGGTTCTGCATGGGGCCGAGGTCGCGCATGAGCTGCGCGGTGGCCTTGGTAATGAAGGCACCCTCGCGACCGAACTTCTCGGCATACGTCACGCCGTGGTAGCTCTCGTCGGGCGTGGTGAGACCCGGGAACTTGTCCGCATGGGCCATCCAGTCAAACTGGCCGTGATCGACGATCACGCCACCCAGGTAAGCCGCATGGCCATCCATGTACTTAGTGGTGGAGTGCGTAACGATGTCAGCGCCCCACTCAAAGGGACGGCACATCACGGGCGTCGGGAAGGTGTTGTCGACCATCAGCGGTACGCCGTGGTCGTGCGCGGCCTTGGCAAAGCGCTCGATATCGAGTACGGCAAGGGCGGGGTTTGCGATCGTCTCGCCAAAGACGAGCTTAGTGTTGGGCTGGAAGGCTGCCTCGAGCTCCTCATCGGTGCAGTCGGGGGCAACGAACGTGCAGGTCAGCCCCATACGGCCCATGGTGTGAGCCAGCAGGTTGTAGGTACCGCCGTAGATGGCAGAGCTTGCGACCACATGATCGCCGGCACCGGCCACGTTAAAGATCGCGAGGAAGTTCGCAGCCATGCCCGAGCTCGTGAGCATCGCTGCGGTGCCGCCCTCCATCTCGCAGATCTTGGCGGAAACCAGATCGCACGTGGGGTTCTGCAGACGGCTGTAGAAATAGCCCGACTCCTCCAGGTCAAACAGCTTGCCCATGTGCTCGGACGTATCGTACTTCCACGTGGTGGACTGGTAGATGGGCACCTGGCGCGGCTCCGCATCTCCCGGGTGATAGCCGCCCTGAACACATGTGGTACCGATAGTCTGCTCGCTCATATCCAACTCCCTTACTTGGGTTTTGTTTTATTCGGTTCACGATACCGCTACCCTGCACCCCTCTCAACCCATCCCCAAGGTAGGTTATGGGACAAATTGATCCGTGGCATTTATCTCAAGCCTTGGGCATTTGCTCGATAGATAAAAATGAGGCATCCATGAAGCTCTCGATGATTACACGCACCGTCACGGGTACCATAGGCGGGTACACCATGACCAAGGAGACAACGATGAAGCAAATCGATACGGCCCAGCTCGACATCACCGCCTGTCAGGCTCAGGCTGCCGAATACCACGCCCGTGGCTTTAACTGCGCCCAGGCCGTCGCCTGCACGCTCGCGCCCGCCGTCGGGCTCGACCCCCAGGTCGCCTTTACCCTCACCGAGGGCTTTGGCGCCGGCATGGGCGGCATGACCGAAACCTGCGGCGCCATCTCGGGCGCTGTGGCCATCATGGGCTTTGTAATGAGCGACGGCATGGAAAACCCCAAGACCAAGGGCCAGACCTACAAGCTGTCGCGCGAAATCGCCAAGCGTTTTGGCGAGAAGAACACGACGACCGTCTGCGGCACGCTCAAGGGCATCGGATCGGACAAGGGTCCGCTCCGCAGCTGCCCCGGCTGCATCGACGATGCCATCGAGATCGCCTGTGATGCGCTAAAGCAGCTCGCCGAGTAGACGGCATCAACATAAAACGACGGCCGGCGCGCTTGGGATCCATCCAAAAGCACGCCGGCCGGCAAATTCGGGAGCGCCGACCTCGATCTCCTCGCGTCCCGCCATAAGCTCGCGCATCTTGGCGCAAAAAGGCTCCTGCTCCCCCGCCTTAAACACCAAGTGAAGTGTAACGGTATCCGCGTAATCGGTATCCGAAACCTTGGCGCCCGAATCCTGCGCCAAACGAAGCACCTGCTCATATTGTGGATAGGCCACATACACGTCAACAGGCACGACGCTCGTCATCTCGACGATCTGCCCGGCCTCCTGAGCCGAGGCCACCGCCGCCTGCGTCGCCGCGGTATAGGCGCGCACCAAGCCACCAGGTCCCAACAGCGTGCCACCAAAATAGCGCGTCACCACGCAGCAAACATTTTTGAGCCCCGCGCCGCGAAGCACCTCGAGCGTCGGCATACCGCTCGTGCGGCTCGGCTCACCATCATCGCTCTGGCGCTCGCGACCATCGACCAAAATCCACGCGGGAACATTGTGTCGAGCGTCGTAATGACGCTTGCGAACCATCTCGATAAAGGCATTCGCCTCGTCCTCGGACTCAATATGGACCAGCTGGGCAATAAACCGGCTCTTGCGGTCCACAAACTCGCCCGAAGCCTCAATATTCGATTGCAGAGTAAAATAGCTGTCCAACAAAGCCCCTCAACAACAAGCAAAGCAACAAACAGCCTCAATAATACGGCAAAGACAGCACCGTTGCCCTCGCCAACAAGAGCGGAAACGCCCATGATGCCGTCATCAACAGCGAGAACCCGTCAGCGCGAGCAAGGTACCTTGAAAGACGAGGGCATTGACCTTATGGTCATGCCCGAAGGCTTGAAAGGCAGATTGCCGCGCTGACGGGTTCGCAGCGTCAACAAAGTGCCGAGTGGGCTTGTAAGCCGGGTTCTGTCGTGAACGGTCATTTATCTTGTCTGCACGTTACCGTGCAGCTCCACGCACGCTACCCGAACGCGGACCGGGCCGGCCCATAGCGTTCCTATTCGCGCTTGCTCCGGATGGGGCTTGCCAAGCCGCCGTGTTGCCACGACGCTGGTGGTCTCTTACACCACCGTTTCAGCTTTTCCCTTTACGCCTTGCGGCGCAGGTGGGAGTCTTCTTTTCTGCGGCGCTTTCCGTCGGATCACTCCGCCCGGCCGTTAGCCGGCATCCCGCCCTCTGGAGCCCGGACTTTCCTCACGCGTGCCGCAAGCAGCACATCGCGCGACCGTCTGGCCCACTCAGCAGTGAAAGAGTGTAGCACACCGTTGCCGCGGGCAATGGCACAACACAAGCGTTCGACACGATAAACCAAGAACCACGCTATGCAGTACAATAGTGTCGTCGATGGGTAACGTCGTCAGTCGAGACGCGACCGCGCTCCGCACCCCTCCGTCTACTCGGTGCGTTCCCGCCTCCTCCCCGAGGCGGGATGTCGGCATTTTTCATGCACCAACAACCCAATAGCCCGTGAACAGCCTAGGCGGCATTGCACACGGGCAGCATCGCGCACCTCAGCAACAAATGCAAAAAGGGACCCGTCCATTGCGGACGGATCCCTTAAAACAAGTGATCGTCAAACCGATTTACTCGGCGTCGGTCTCCTCGTCCTTCTTCTCGGAAGGCAGCGGGGTGACCTCGATCTCAACGCCCAGAGTCTCAGCAGCAGACTTCATGGACAGGGAGATACGACGACGGTCGAGGTCGATCTCCATGACCTTGACCTGAACCTTGTCGCCCACGTGGGTGACCTGAGAAGGCTGGTCGACGTGCTTGTTGGCCATCTCGGAGATGTGCACCAGGCCCTCGATGCCCTCGCCCAGGTCGACGAAAGCGCCGAACGGGACAAGCTTGGTCACAGTGCCCTCGACGATAGCGCCGACGGGGTACTTCTTGACCAGTGCGCGCCACGGATCCTCGGTGGTCTGCTTGAGACCCAGGGAGATGCGCTCGCGGTTGAGATCGACGTCGAGAACCTCGACCTCGACCTCCTGGCCGACCTTGACAACCTCGGAAGGATGGTTGACGTGGTTCCAGGAGAGCTCGGAGATGTGGATAAGGCCATCGATACCGCCGAGGTCGACGAAAGCGCCGAAGTCGACGATGGAGGAAACGGTGCCCTGGAGACGCATGCCAGACTTGAGCTTGGACAGGATCTCAGAGCGCTCGGCCTTACGGGACTCCTCGAGCACGACGCGACGGGAGAGGACGACGTTGTTGCGGTTGCGGTCCATCTCGATGACGCGGGCCTCGATGCGGGTGCCCATGTAGGAGGTGAGGTCCTTGACGCGACGGAGGTCGACGAGGGAAGCGGGCAGGAAGCCACGCAGGCCGATGTCGAGGATCAGGCCGCCCTTGACAACCTCGATAACCTCGCCCTCGACGTTCTCGCCGGAGTTGAACTTCTCCTCGATGCGGTTCCAAGCACGCTCGTACTCGGCACGCTTCTTGGACAGGACCAGACGACCGTCCTTGTCCTCCTTCTGGAGAACCAGGGCCTCGATGGGATCACCGAGTGCAACGATGTCTGCAGGGTTAGCGTCCTTGCGGATGGACAGCTCGCGGACCGGGATAACGCCCTCGGACTTGAATCCGATGTCAACGAGCACCTCGTCATGCTCGATCTTAACGACAGTGCCGTTAACGAGATCGCCCTCATCAAAGTCGGTAATCGTACCGTCGATGAGGTTGTTCATCTCCTCCTCGTTGACATCGTCAAGAGAGAAAATGGACGAGTTCTGAATCTCACTCAAAGGTGGACCCCTTTCGAACTACGGGGCCCCGATTGCTAGGACCTACAGAAGGGTGCGACAAGCACACAACGTTTAGGAACACTCGGGAGCCGACAGATACTAATGTGACGCTTATGCAATCACGTTCGTATAGGTTACGGGGAAATGGGTTCGATTTCAAGCGTGAACTGCGTTTTTTTACTCGTGTGGAGACTTTTTCGTAATCTTATGGACGACCGTCTCCACAACTTGACGATAAGCAGTTTGCCCATACACCTTTAGGGTAAAGTATCCGGAGCCAACGATTCTGGAACGATTTTTCGAGAAAGGTGCCCGCGTGCTCAAAGCAGTCGTTTTCGATATGGACGAAACGCTTCTTAGCATCAACCTCAATGCATTCATCCTTCGCTATTTTAAGGATGTCTCGTCGATGCTCGCGGATATCGGTCGCCGCAGCCACGGTGGCACGATGGCACGCCTCGGCACCATCTTGGTCGACCTCAACGCCAATCGCCGAAGCGGCACGGATAATCGCACCAATCTTGAGTTCTACCAAGAAGAGGTTGAGCGCCGGTGCGGCATTTGCCTCTCGGACCCACTCATCTACGAGGCGTTTACCTACTACGACCGCGAAGTTCTTCCGTACAAGAACGACGATGTCATCAACGCCCACGCCATGCCCGGCGCACACGCCGCGCTTCAGGCCGTACAGGATGCAGGACTGCGTTGCGCGCTCTTTACCAACCCCAGCTTTCCGCAGGGGGCCATCGAGTGCCGCATGGGTTGGGGCGGCCTGGCCGACGCCCCCTTTGAGCTCGTCACGCACATGGGAAACACCACCCGCTGCAAGCCCGATGCCACCTACTATCTAGAGCAGCTTCAGGTGATGGGGCTCGAGCCGCACGAGGTTCTTATGGTGGGCAACGACCCCAAACGCGACTTCCCCAGCCCCGCCTGCGGTATCCAAACCGCCTATGTGGGCCAAGGAAAACCAAGCCGAGCCACCTGGCGCGGAACCATGGAAGACTTCGCCCACGACTTTAACGCCGTAGTAGAAGCCTTCTACGAACACCAAATAGCCGACGTACTGTCTTAACAGACCTGGGTTTTGCCGATCATGATGTTGAGGATCTCGACGTCGGTATCTTTCATACCCACACGGCCCACGTAGCCCATGCTGGCGATCGTCTGCTCAACGGTATCCTGAATGAGGCCCTCACCGGCACGGAAGCCGCGGCCCTGCATGGCCATATCGTGGCCCAGAATCGCAGCATCAACGGCAGCGGAAATCTTGGCGGCGCAACTCGCCTTGGCGCCATCGCACACGATGCCGCCCACGTTACCGAGCGTGTTCGAGACCGTCGCGCCAATCTGCTCACGCGTGCCACCGCACAGCCAGGTAATCGCGGCACCGGCACCGCATGCGGCGCAAATAGCACCGCAAAACGCCGAGAGCGCACCAATATAGCTCTTGATATGCACGGCGATCAGATCGGACAGCATCACGGCGCGAACCAGGCGATCATGGTCGCAGCGCAAATACTCGGCATACTCCATAACGGGCAGTGCGCAGGTAATGCCCTGATTGCCCGAGCCGCACACAATGGCGACCGGCAGCGCGCAGCCGTTCATGCGAGCGTCGGACCCGGCGGCTGCACGGGCACGGGCACGGCAGGCGACGTCATCGGCACGTGCGCCAAGCAGCGTACGGCCCACCTCGGCGCCCCAAGCGTGCGCCAGGCCCTCGGCACTGATCGCACCGTTCAGCTCAATCTGACGCTCAACGGCAGCGCGGGCGTCATCGATGTCGCCGTCCTCGATAAAGTCGATGATGGACTCAATCGACATGGGTGTGTCGGCGCTATCTGCCGCACGCTCGGCCACGACGCGCTCGGCGCAGGCGGCACACTCCCCCGCCGACTTGCCGCATACCGGAATACCATCGAGCGTATGGCACGTGACATTGGTGTGATGGTCGGTAATCTCGACGACCGCGGTATGGCCCCCGGCTGTAGCAGTCACCTTGATGTAGAGGTTGGGCACACCCTCGACAAGCGACACATCGCAGTAACCGGCATCGGCGAGGAGCTCGGACACGCGAGCACGGTCTTCGTCGTTAACGCTCTCGAGCACCTCGAGCGCGCTCTTGGCGTCACCGCCCACGGCGCCCAGCACGGCCGCGGCCTCAATACCGTGCATGCCGCCCGAGTTGGGCACGGTCACGCTCTTAACGTTCTTGATGATATTGCCCGAGCAGGCAACATCCATATGATCGGGTTCGCAACCGAGCGTCTGGCTCGCCAGCGCCGCTGCATAGGCAACGGCAATGGGCTCGGTGCAGCCGAGCGCACAGACAAGCTCGCGGTTCAAAACATCGCAAAACGCGGTATCACGAAGGGAATCGGCAGGCATAGGTATCTCCTACTTGCATAACGGGCTGGACTCTCAAAAAAGTTACACTTTTATTTGATAACAATGCATCAAAAACCGCAACCATGGTTCCGGCGGACGGCCCTCAAGCGCAATCTGACGGCATTCATTCATGAAAAGCCGGTCTTGTTGCATGCTAAAGCGTTTGACCAAAAAACGCCCGAGCGTTTACACAAAAGTCGCGCTATCATGCAGTCGAACGCGGTAAAACCTTTAGCAATTCCGCCGCACGGACCAGAGAGGAACCACTCAT
>CABQMC010000063.1 GCA_902465115.1 uncultured Collinsella sp. | reverse complement strand
CCCGCCGAACTGGGTTTTTCGGGCACGAACAACCTGGTGGGCCTGTGGGAAACACCCACAGGACTGTCTGCAGCAATGCGGGAGCGCTATCCGGACATTGGGTCCACGCTATGCGGATTCGATGCGCAGATGGCGCCGTCTGGATAGCGAGGTTTACGGGACATGGCATTGACCCCCAACGAGGCATATGCGGCCAAGCAGCCGTTTGTGGACAAGGAGACACTCGAGCATATCGTCGAGCAGTTCCCCACGCCGTTTCATCTATACGACGAGGCAGGCATCCGCCGCAACATGCAAGAAGTGCGCGACGCCTTTGCATGGAACCCGGGCTTTAAGGAATACTTTGCCGTCAAGGCCAACCCCAACCCGGCGCTCATCTCCATTCTCAACGAATACGGCTGCGGCTGCGATTGCTCGAGCTATACCGAGCTCATGATCGCCCGCTCGCTGGGCATCACGGGACACGACATCATGTTCTCTTCCAACGACACGCCGGCTGCCGACTTTGAGCTCGCCAACAAGCTGGGTGCCATCGTCAACTTTGACGACATCAGCCACATCGAGTTCTTTGAGCGTGTTGCGGGGCCCATCCCCAAAACGGTCAGCTGCCGCTTTAATCCAGGCGGCCTGTTCCAACTCTCCAACGGCATCATGGATAACCCCGGCGACTCCAAGTACGGCATGACCACCGAGCAGCTCTTCGAGGCCTTCCGTATGCTCAAGGCCAAGGGCGCCGAGGACTTTGGCATCCACGCATTCCTTGCCAGCAACACCGTCACCAACGACTACTACCCCAAGCTCGCGCGTATCCTCTTTGAGCTTGCCGTGCGCCTGGAGCGCGAGACCGGCGCACACGTCGCCTTCATCAACCTGTCCGGCGGCGTCGGCATCCCCTACCTGCCCGAGCAGCAGGCCAACGACATCCACGCCATCGGCGAGGGGGTGCACGCGGCCCACGACGAGATCCTGGTTCCTGCCGGCATGGGCGATGTGGCCATTTGCACCGAGATGGGCCGCTTTATGATGGGGCCCTACGGCTGCCTGGTCACCAAGGCCATCCACGAGAAGCAGATCTACAAGGACTATATCGGCGTGGACGCAAGCGCCGTCGATCTGATTCGTCCTGCCATGTATGGCGCTTACCACCACATTACGGTGATGGGCCAGCCGGGTGGCGACGACAAGACCACAGCGCCCGTCACGGACACCTATGACATCACGGGCAATCTGTGCGAGAACAACGACAAGTTCGCCATCGATCGCGAGCTGCCGCATATCGACATGGGCGACCTGCTTGTGATCCACGATACCGGCGCGCATGGCTACTCCATGGGCTACAACTACAATGGACGCCTGCGCTCCGCCGAGGTCCTGTTGCGCCCCGATGGCTCGGCCGACCTCATCCGCCGCGCCGAGCGCCCGGGCGATTACTTTGCCACGCTCGACGTGCTGCCGAGCGGCCGAGAGCTGCTGGCCAAGTCGCGCGCCGAAAGTGCCCGCCGTCGCGCCCAAGACGAGCGCCTGGCAGTCGCCGCCCAATGGAACAAACGCATCCAGATCGCGGACGCGAAGGAGAAGAACATGGACATCCGCAATCTCGAGGGCTCAATCGTCGCCCTCGTCACGCCGTTTAAAAAGGATGGCAGTGTCGACTTTGACGCACTCGAGCGCCTTATCGATTTCCACCTGCAAAACGGCACCGACGCCATCCTCACCCTGGGCACCACCGGCGAGAGCGCCACGATGACCGACGACGAGGACAACTCCGTCGTCGCCGCCGTGGTCAAGCATGTTGCAGGACGCGTCCCCGTCATCGCCGGCTCGGGCTCCAACTCCACGCAGACCATGCTCACCAAGTCGCTTACTTACCAGGGCTTGGGAGCCGACGGCCTGCTGCTCATTACCCCCTACTACAACAAGTCCAACGAAGAGGGTATCTATCAGCACTTTAAGACCGTCGCCGATGCCGTGGACATCCCCTGCATCCTGTACAACATCCCCGGCCGCTGCGGCTGCGGTATCAGCGAGCGCAACGTAGAGCGCCTGGCCGCGCACCCCAACATCATGGGTATTAAGGAGGCCTCGGGCAACGTCGCCTACGCGGCCAAGATCGCCCACCTGCTGTCAGACGACTTCCGCATGTACTCGGGCGAGGACGCGCTTACCGTGCCGCTCATGAGCCTGGGCGCCTCGGGCACCATCAGCGTGTGGGCAGACGTTCAGCCGCAGCTCGTGCATGACATGTGCCGCGCCTATCTGGACGGTGACGTGGCGCGTGCCCGCGATATCCAAATTGCTGGCCAGCCGCTCATCAATGCCCTCTTTAGTGAGGTCAACCCCATCCCCGTCAAAGAGGCGCTCGCCCAGATGGGTATGATCGAGGCAAACTACCGCATGCCGCTGTGCCCCATGGCAGACGACACGCGCTCTGCACTTACCGATGCTCTGAAGGGGGCTGGTCTGCTTGATTAAGACCGTCATTATGGGAACGGGCCGCATGGGCTCGCTCATCCGCACCACCGCCGAGGGCGTTGTCGACGCCGCCGGTCAACCCGTTTTTGATATCGTGGCCCAGATTGGTTTTGATCTGTCCGAGCTCGAGAGCGCCCCTGCGGCCGACGTTATCATCGACTTCTCGAACGTCGTGACCTTCGATGCCGTCGTCGCCTATGTCGAGCGCACGGGCGCGGCGTTGGTCTCGGGCACCACAGGCTACACCCCCGAGCAGATGGACCGTCTGCGTGAGCTGGGCCAGAACGCCCGCGTTATGCACTCGGGCAATTACTCCATCGGTATCGCAGCCCTGCGCCATCTGGTAGCGCAGGCTACACGCGAGCTGCCCGGCTTTGACTGCGAAATCGTCGAGACGCACCACAACCAAAAGGTCGATGCCCCCAGCGGCACTGCCAAGCTACTGCTCGATGCCGTCGTCGAAGCCGAGTCCGAGGCAGGCTACCACCCCGTCTATGGCCGCGAGGGCATGTGCGGAGCGCGCGACCCCAAGGAAATCGGTATGCACTCGCTGCGCGGCGGCACTGTTGCCGGCGTGCACGAGGTGAGTTTCTTTGGCCAGGACGAGGAGGTCACGCTCACGCACCGCGCCACGAGTCGTCAGATCTTTGTCAACGGCGCCCTGGCAGCCGCGCTGAAGCTCGTCGCCCGCGAACCCGGCTTCTACACCTTCGACCAGGTCATGTTTGCCTAACCAGGTATCAACCGAATCCACGCAAAGGAGAAACAGCATATGAGTAACGCAGCCGAGATGGATGCACAAGAGATTATCAACTACATCGCCACCGCGCCTAAAAAGACGCCTGTCAAGCTGTATGTGCGCGAGAAACCCGGCATGAAGGTTGCCTGGGGCGACGCACATGTCTACGGCGGCCGTCGCGGCAAGACCGTCTTTGGCGACTGGGACGAGCTCGAGGCAATCCTCGACGCCAACGCCGACTCCATCGACTACTACGACGTAGAGAACGACTGCCGCAACTCCGCCGTGCCCATGCTCGACCTTAAGGGCATCAACGCCCGCATCGAGCCGGGCGCGATCATCCGTGACCGCGTCGAGATTGGCGACCGTGCCGTCATCATGATGGGCGCCATCATCAACATCGGATCCGTTATCGGCGAGGGTTCCATGATCGATATGGGCGCCGTGCTGGGCGGTCGCGCAACCGTGGGCAAGAACTGCCACATCGGCGCCGGCACCGTACTGGCAGGCGTTGTGGAGCCCGCCAGCGCCACGCCCGTCATCATCGAGGACGATGTCATGATTGGCGCCAACGCCGTGGTCCTGGAGGGCGTGCACGTAGGCAAGGGCGCTGTTGTTGCCGCCGGTGCCGTCGTGGCCGGTGTCCCCGCCCGCGTCATCAAGATGCGCGACGCCCAGACCGACAGCAAGACCGGCCTGGAAGAGGGCTTACGTCAACTTTAATAGTTACGCGGTTTTGACAAACCGCGTTTTCGCTGGCGTATGCTCAACCTGCGGGATAATTCATCCCCAAACAAAAAGGCCGAAGCCCTCATCCGAGGCTTCGACCTTTGTTTTTCAGCAGCGTCTAGCGCAGCTTATCGATTCTCAATTGACCCGATGTTTTTGAGCTCGATGGAGATGAGGCCGTTGGGCTCGTTGACGAACTCGATGTACTCGGAATTCGAACCCATCTCGGCCGGGAAGCTGATCTCGATGCCCGTGTCGGTACGAATCTTATGATTGCGTACGGCCGCGCGCTCGACCTGCTTGCGCTCCACGGGAACGCGCTCGGGCACCTTCTCCTCGGTCAGCGCCGCGCGCACGCTCTCCTTGATGACCGGCTCGTCCTCAAAGACCTCATCGACGATATCCCAAGGCGGCAGCTCCTCGTCATCCTCGACCTTCTCGGCAACGGCAGCCTTAACCTTAGCGAGCGCTACAGCCGTGTTGGCACCGTGCTCCTCGGCGACTTCCTCGACCACACGCGTCACGGTGTCGATGACCTCCTTGCCCGATACGCCCGTGTCACACTGCAACAAACCATCGGGGATAAGCATGCGGTCCTCGCCGGCGATCTTGCGCTTCTTGTCCACATAGCCGATCTCCATGGTGCTCGCGCGCACGATGGCATAGCTTGGCACCTTTTGGGAAGGATTCGGCAGGATAGCATAGTGGCGCGCGATGTCGTTGCGCACCTCCCCCTCCTCGCGGCCCACTTCGTGCATAAAAGCCTGCTTGGAGCCCAGCAGCATCACGGCAAACCAGCGGGCATCCTCATCGTCGTCAAAATCGGCAACCAGCACGTCGGTGGACTCGGCTTTCTCGGCCTTGGTGAGTTCGGAAGAGATGAACTCCGCAATCTGCTGCGACAGGTCCACGAACTCACGCTCACCAAAGAAATAGCCCTTGAGCTCGCCGCCGAATGCGGAGTTCTCGGCAAACGTGGCACGCTTGTTGTCGGCCGAAGTACGAGCGCGCCGCAGGTGCGTAGTCACGAAGTTGCGCACGGTACGGCTCTCGATATCGAGCTCGCGCTGGCTCATGACGTTGACGGCAGAGTCAAAGTCCAGGATATGCAGAATCGCGTGATTGATTTTCATATACGGCATTCCGTTCTAGATTGATTTCGGCACGAATCAGTATAGCGGTCGAGCCCGCCCCAGGCGCTTCGAAGATTGGTGCATCGGGGACAGGTTGCTTGCACCAATGGTTAGCGCAGGAGCTCGGACTGCCAAGCCTCGAGCTGTTCTGCCAAACTCTTGCCGGCAGCGGGCACGTCGATCTGGGGTCGTTTGGGCAGCAGCGCACACTTAAGAATCGCAACGATGGTCTGCGAGACAAAGCGTCGTGTATCCTCGTCAAAGCCTTGCGCAGCCTGGAGCATCACGGGCAGGCTCTCGCGCAGATTCCCAGCGATATCCGCAAACCGCTCAGCACCCGTAGCCTCAAACACGGAGAACAACGCATCTACAAAACGCTAGCGTTCGCTAGGCGACACTGCAAGCAGCATCTCGCGAATGGAACCATCAACGTATCGAGCACCGGCAGACAGGCGCTCACAGTACACGAAGTCGTGACCATCAACCACCCAGCTAAAGGGATTGTGCTGCAGCAGGCTGAACTCGGTGCTCTCAACGATGGCATAGTCCTCCTGTGTCTCGAACATCATGCCAAAGATCGACGACCGAGGTAGCGTCTTGTCGATTCGACCGGAAAGATCGGCAAAGGCGTTGCCGTTCAGAAACTCCTCGACGAAGCCCGGACCATCATGGGAATACGCCCGTTCGATTCGCTCACGGGCAACATCGGAGCACATCGCTGCACCGTACACCGCAAGGTTTCCACCCTTGGAATGACCCCCGCACAAAAGCGGCCCACCAATCGCATCCGCCGCCTCGTCCACATAACATGCCGCGGATTCCTGGGCCGGCACAGGACACCGGAACGCCATGTTAAAGTCCTCTTTCCAGCCCACAATCGTACTATCGGTCCCCCGGAAGGCAAGATAGCTAAACCCCGCCGGAAATCGGAACGTCATGGCCGCAAACTGCTCCGTCGTCTCGGCATCACTTACGGTACGATAGCCGCAAACACGAACGCCACGGTAGCGAGGACTTGCTGCCACAGCATCCAACAAGGCACGGCTCCCCTCCGGATCCCATAGGTCGCCAATCATGTCTTGGTAGCACTCGGCGCGCAGCAGCTCACGCACGTCCAGTCCCTGCCAGCCGGTAAGCTCCGACATATCCCCCGGCAAACGCAGATATGACAGCCATGCAAACACCAGGCTATCCACCGCGCAGAACGGCCGCTCCTCAAACGGATCAAACGCCGTCTGGGCATAGGCCAAAAAATTAGGCGAATCCGGCATGGTCCTCCCATCAACTATGGTGCATTGGGATGGTGCATTGGAGTCAGGTTACTTTGCACCAAAAAGGCGCCCGGGCCGTGTGAGCCCGGGCGCCTTCATTGTAGCTTTTCGCTCTAGCGAGCTTGATTTAGCAGGAGAAATCGACGCTGTCGATGATGTCCTTGAGGGCCTTTGCAGAGACGGTGAGCTCATGCTGCTCGTCATCGTTCAGCGGCACGGGGACGCGGCAGACAACGCCGTCGCGGCCAACGACGGTCGGCATGGAGATGGCAAGATCGGACAGGCCATACTCGCCCACCATGAGCGAGGAGACAGGCAGAACGGTCTGCTCGTCGCGCATAACGGCGGTGCAGATGCGCTTGACGGCCATGGCGACGCCGTAGTAGGTGGCGTGCTTCTTCTCGATGATGGTGTAGGCGGAGTTCTTGACGTCCTCGGCGATGCGCTTCTCGGCGGTCTCATGCTCCAGGTGACCGTGAAGCTCACAGAAGGTGTTCAGCGGAACGCCAGCAACCTGAGCGCTGGACCAAGCGACAAACTCGGAGTCGCCGTGCTCACCCATGACATAGGCCTGGACATCACGCGGGTCAACCTCGACGTGGGCACCAAGCATCTGCTGCAGACGGCCAGTGTCGAGCACGGTGCCGGAGCCGATAACATGGCCCTCGGGCAGGCCGGACATCTTGATGGCAGCATAGGTCAGAACATCAACCGGGTTGGAGACGATTAGCAGAATGCCGTCGAAGCCGGACTTCTTAATCTCGGGGATAATGGACTTAAAGATGTTTACGTTCTTGTTGACCAGGTCCAGGCGGGTCTCACCGGGCTTCTGGGCAGCGCCAGCGGTGACGACGATCATGGCGGCGTCGGCGACATCGGAATAATCGCCGGCGTAGATCTTCATCGGCTCGGCAAACGTCATGCCGTGCGCGATATCCAGGGCCTCACCCTCGGCACGGTTCTTGTCCACGTCGATGAGGACCATCTCGGAGAACAGACCACTCTGCATCAGTGCGAACGCCGAAGACGAACCGACGAAACCGCAGCCGACAATAGCGACCTTCTTCTCGTTAACCATTAGAAACTCCCATCTCTCTCCACAAACAAGCCGCCCGGGAACGACTCGAGCGGCTTGTCGTAATCCCAATACATCCAATCGGGGCTTTGATTATGCTCCTATTCGCAGCCAAAAATCGACCGTTTACCGAAATTGTTTGCAGTATTCGTAAAATAACTGCACGAAATCGGTTTCGAGCTATTGACGAGTCGAAATAGGTTTCTAATACAAGCCCGCCTCGCGAATGGCCTCGACAGCCAAAGCGATCTGATCGGGCGGCAGGACCAGTGCCATACGCACGTGCCCCTCGCCCGAAGGGCCAAAGCTCGCGCCCGGCGTCACCACAACGCCGGCCTTCTCCATAAGCTCCTCGCAAAACGCCATAGAATCGGTGCGACCACCGGGAAGCTTGGCCCACACAAACATAGAGCCATGCGCGTTGGGTCGCTCCCAGCCCAGGCCCTCAAGACCGTCGCACAGGGCATCGCGGCGCTCCTGGTACTTCAGACGCTGCGCCTCGACCTCATCGCGCGGACCGTTCAAGCAGGCGATAGCAGCCTTCTGGATCGGGAAGAACATACCGAAGTCGATCTGGCCGCGCAGCTTGGCAAAGGCCGAGACCACATCCTCGCGACCGACCAAAAAGCCGATGCGGGCACCGGTGACGTTAAACGACTTGGAAAGCGAGAAGAACTCCACGCCTACCTCGAGCGCACCGGGATACTGCAGGAAGCTGCCGCCCGGCTCGCCGTCGAACACGATGTCGGAGTATGCGTTGTCGTGAACGATCAGCAGGTCGTGCTCGCGGGCAAAAGCGATGATTTCCTCGTAGACCTCGGGCGTGCCCACCGAGCCGACCGGGTTCGCGGGCAGCGACACGATCATGTACTTGGCGCGATCGGCA
>CABQMC010000062.1 GCA_902465115.1 uncultured Collinsella sp. | reverse complement strand
GTGGCAGACGTTCGCGATGACGGCAAGCTGTGCGTAGGAAACGGCGATGCACAGCTCAAGCTCATCGAGAACGAGATCTATAACATGATTGTGAATGACGCAGGCTTTCAGGCTGACGAGGTCCCCGAAGAAATCATCAACCAGTTCTGCGTTGCGTTGATTGCCGTTGCCGTGGCAAAATGCAGAGTCCTTCTGAGGCCAGGTGATGACGATGCTGCTGCTTGATCGCAATAATGAGCCGACGAGCACGGTCTATTACATCGCTGCCGCCTTGGATGGCTACATCGACCAGAACCCAGGCTTGGACGCCGGTCAACTCTATGAGGTAACGGCGAACACTCTGGTCAAGAAAGAAGTGAGCTACGACTTCTTTGTCATGGCTTTGGACTTTCTCTTCCTCCTCGGACGCGTGTCAATAGACGAGAAGGGAGGGCTACATGTTCATCAAGTCGCTTAGAATTCGCAAGACAACAACTGACGAAATAGTTCGCGAGGTCTTATTCCACAAGGGTGCCAACCTCATCGTCGATACCGAGGACTCCGAATCGCACAATCGCGTTGGAAAAACAACCTTCCTCAAGCTCATTGATATCGCAATGGGCGCCAAGGACAGGAAGCTCATTTACACAGACGCCGACACGGGCACGGTGACCGAGGAGCTACGCGATTTCATCGTCACAAACAAGATCGCCGTCGACATGACACTGACATCGGATTTTCCCGATGGCGATGACGTGATTCTCACAATCGACCTCTTCCCGAATGGAAGGTACTACATAGACGGCGAAAAGATGGGGCAGAAAGCTTACCAGCAACGACTCAATGTCTTGCTTTTCGGGAACGAAGCGAATGTGCCCACGTTTCGCCAATTGATCAATTCATTTGTCCGCGTGTCCGTAGGCGGGGATGATAATTCCTTCCTCAAAACCGTTCCCAGCGGCAGCACATCCATCTACCGGAGTGTCTACAACGCTCTGTTCGGCATCTCAGATCCGGCACTCGACAAAAAGCGTGACGACCTCAACAAGGACTTGAACAAGACGCGTGAGTCCATCAAACGCTATAAGAAAGTCCAGAACGTCGATACGGTCAGCGAGCAGCAGCAGATACTTGCAGGGCTCGAAGCCGAGCATGAAGAAGTCCAGTGCAAGCTCAACAGCATCATCGACGCCGATGTCTACAGGGCCAACCGCGATGAAATCGCGGCTACACGCACCCGATACGCATCTCTGACACTGCAACTCTCAGACATAGACTACAGGCTGCAACGAAATGAAGAGGCCCTGCAGACTGCTATGCAAGAGCGCGGTAGACAAGCCGACGTTAATTTGAGCAGACGGTTTTTCGAGGAAGTCTGTTCGATGATCCCGATGGTGAATGCAACTTTCGAAGAGATGGTCGCATTCAACAACCAGCTCTGCGACAACAAGATTGCCTATTTCGCGAGTGTGGCAGAAAAACTGAAGGCCGAGCGTGCATCTGTGCAACGTGAAATCAGCCAACTGTCATCGCAGAACAGCCAATTCATGTCATTGGTGGAGCAAGACCTCATCGATGAGTACGAGTCGCTTCAGGCACGCCTAGTTGAGCTTTCGAGCAGTATCGGCAAATGCCGAGAAGTAATAGATACGCTCAACAGCTTTGAGGTAGAACAGACCAGCATTGAGGGAAAAATCGCATCGCTTGGCTCGTCTGATGATGGCGACGAGCCGCAATCCAACGATTTTGCTGCAATGATGCTTGCGTTTAACGCATTCTTCACTCCGCTTGCCAGGGAGTTCAACAACGAATCGCCGCTGCTCGTTTACTATGAAGAGTCGAACAAGTTCCCCGTTGCAATACGTGATACCGCTGGCTCCAGCACGGGCACACGCAAGTCACTCATCGCCGCATTTGATTTAGCGTATCAGCAGTTTGCAGAATCAAAGGGCATCAAGACTCCGCGCTTCATAGTGCATGACGTCCTTGAAAACATCGAGGGTAAGGTGTTGCGTGACATAATCGCACGCGCCAGCACAATCAACTGCCAGTACATAGTCGCAGTCCTTAAGGAGAAGCTCGATTCGTCGCTGATACCAGCCGAGGAGCAGGGTAAACTGCAAATCCTGCAGCTTTCGATTGACGATATGCTTTTCACGCGTGGCAAAGGTGTTGCGTCGTAGGAGTGACCTGTACTCTCCTACTCCCGTACCCCCACCGAGAACTCCCCGCCGAAGTTGTTCACCTCGAACCGCTCGTCAGCCACAAGTTCCTCCTTGCTCACACGGCACGCGAACGGAAACAACTCGGCCACGTCCTGCAGTTCCAGGAACGTCCGGTAACTCGACCGGTTTACCAGCATGTCGGCAAAGACCAAAAACCGCGTAAGCTCGTCATTCAGTTCGATGGGCTCTGCAATCACGTAGTGCCCCCGCCTCACGCGCCGGACAACGCCGAACTGATTGAGCGATGCCACAATCTTTTCGGAGCCCTTCAGGATGGTCATGCGCTTGCGCGCCGCCTCAACGCTCTTATTGTCCCGGCCTAGTCAAGTACCCGTTGCCTCTCCTCGACCATCTCGCAGAAGCCTCCCACATCCATGAGCCATTCTTGCTGTGAAGGCGTGTAGGTGGGGAAAAGCTGGGAGGGGATGACGAGCTGGAGCTTGCTGTCACGCATGGCGTTCGTGTAGTCCACGCTCACGGCGGGCTCCAGCGTGATAAGGTGCTTACGCTCGATGCGGTTCGCCTCCTCGAGCACCTGCCTCCAGCGCTCCTTGATGGTCGTCTTCGCACCGAGCATCGTAAGGCTCGAGGAGGGGAACCCCTCATCCCAGTAGCACTCGATTGACGGAAAAATGAAGTCCGGCTTCGACTTTCCCTCGGTGTAGGGCTGTGCGGAGTATCGGATTCCCCTACCCTTGAACAGGAACTCAAGCTGGTGCTCGAACGCTGTGCCCGCGCGGGACTTCCTGCGCTGGAAGGTCGACATGGTGGTCTTCAGAATGCCGTCGACGTCGAGCTGGCCGTTCAAATAGGGCGCAAGGTCTCTCTCAAGCAGATGGCGCTCAAACACCTTGAACAGCAATTCCTCGCGCTCGTAGCACGCGAGCAGGCTTCGATCGGGGTCATCCGCCCAGTCGAGACCTTCAAGGGTTGAGATGGAGTACTCCGTAAAGTCGATGCCCTTCGGAAACGTATGTCCAAACCTCTTGACCATATCGTCCAAGTAGATATCCGCGCTCAAGGGAGCGCGCGTCTCGATACCAATCATGCCGAGGATGCGCGAGGCCACCGCACCGATACGGTTGCGCTCGCCCTTTGATACGGCATAGCCCGAGCGGTCGGGCTCCTCGAAGCCGAACAGCCACCTCAGCTGCGACTCGATGGTCGAGCCTTTTTTAGCGAAGATGATGAGCAGCCCGAGGTCATCGGAGTTGGCGACCACCATGAGGTCGCCAGCGGATGCCTGCCTGATGGCGGGGTTGTCCTTGTAGTAGAGACGGTACTCGGTTCTCGTGGGATGTTTGCGGCGCGCATCGTACCAAGTCACGGTCCCGTCGCACATCTCCGGCTCCGCCTCGTCGCACATGTAGGCGAACGTGGTGCGGATGTCGCGGATGTCGTCGTCACCGAACAGCGACCTCAGCGGCAGCGTGCCGTTGAACTCGTGCTGATTACTCCTACCTGCGTCGATATCGACGTCCGCGAGGGTCTTCGAGACCGCGCCGTCGAAGTAGCTGCTAAGCGCCCCGTAATCCATCCTGACACGCTCCCATCATGAGCTTGGCCACCGACCGTATTACAGGGACCGTCACCGAATTGCCGAACTGGCGGTAGGCCTGTGTGTCGGAGACCGGGATTATGAACCGGTCGGGAAATCCCTGCAAGCGCGCGCACTCTCTAGGGGTCAGCTTACGGGGGTTCTCGCCCTCGCCGCGCGAGACCAAGATCTCACTACCGTCCTTATGATAGCGTGCGGAGAGCGTCCTCGTGGTGTCCGATGGAGTGATAAGACCGTAGCCGAACCCGTTGCCGGCGGCCTCGTGCTTGGCCTTGTATGCTTTCAAATATGACCACAGCTTGTCGGAGAGCACGTACCTCGCGTCCGCATCCTCCTCCAGAATCTCCGCGGCTTTCTGACCACTGTTCGGGCAGTCGAGGTCGTCCCAAGAGAACTCCACATCGTCGCGAAAGCCAACAATGTAGATGCGCTCGCGGTGCTGGCATGTCCAACCCTTGGAGTCCAGAACCTTGTAGTGAACGTGGTAACCGAGCTCGTCCTGGAGGACCTGCATGATGACGTCGAACGTTCTGCCCCTGTCGTGACTGATCAGATTCTTCACGTTCTCGAGCAGGAACGCCTTCGGGCGCTTCTCGTTCAGGATGCGTGCAACCTCGAAGAAGAGCGTGCCCTGCGTCTTGTCTTCGAAGCCCGTAGCGCGACCAAGGGAGCGCTTCTTGGACACACCCGCAAGCGAGAACGGCTGGCATGGAAAGCCAGCGAGCAGCACGTCGAAGTCGGGGATGTCTGAAGCGGCGACCTCACGGATGTCCCCCGCCGGGGTTTCGCCGTAGTTCATGCGGTAGGTCTTCCGCGCAAACTTATCCCACTCGCAGGAGAAGACGCACCTGCCGCCCAGCTCCTGGAACGGCATGCGGATCCCGCCGATGCCCGCGAACAGGTCGATGAAGGTGAAGGCAGGCTTCCCCTCCCCTGCGGGTGCAAAGGGGGCGCGATGGCCGAGGGTGGAGATGTACTTCGACTCGGCTGCGGTGGGCCTTGTTTCGCCTGCCTCCCAGCGGCGCACCGTTCGCTCGCCGTTGGGGCCCATGCCTAGGGCAGCGGCGAATTCTTTCTGAGTCAAGCCGAGCTCCTGTCTCTTGGCCTTTACCTCATCTGCTGATAATTGCATGACGCACCTTCTGGATAGATAACAGGACAATATGTCCTCATTTTGCCACAGGGATGAAGAGATAAACTCGTCAGAATAGCAACCTTGCCCCAAACCATGGGTTTCTCACGTCTCCCACATCCGACAATCCATGTACCACTCAAACCGCGAAGACCCATCTAACCACCGCTGCGTTCTATACGATAGTCGTTCGCCAGGACATTTTTCTGCCGCCGCAGTCATTAGTCCAAGTGAAAAGCGGCAAGCCGAGAACCTCACGCCTCTCCATCATCAATCATTCCATTTCACAAATGACGCAGCGGCGCAATTAGCAACGCGGAGCATGGAACCATGCTATACCCGTCCAAACGATATTGTCCGCGCCCAACAGCTATCAATCAATTTACCTTGGCCTGCTGGCGCAGAGAGTGCAGCCAAGCCTCATGATCATCGTAACAATAAAGAACATGGGATCGCGAGGATTTGCCGAGGCGAATGTACTCCGGCCCCTTACTAGGACAGCGCCAATTTGCAAGGGTCTTCGCGCTTACGCCAATCAACTTTGCTGCCTCTTCACTCGAAAACGCAAGCGGGCGTACGGATTCAACAGCGCATGTCACGCCGTTTGCTCCACCCATAAAGACCCTCAGACTCTCCGATCACACCCACCCGTTACAGATTGAGACAATTTGACGGTACCGAATTCTTGTCAAGGCGTGGTACAATTGTGTCCCAACGCAAAGGAGGTACCTATGCCCACCTGTGTGCCCGTCCGAGATATGAAGGACACTGCTGCATTCACTACGCTTGTTGAGTCTGAGCGCGACGTCACCGTAACTAAGAACGGCTACGAGGCCATGCACTGCATCAGCAGCGACCAGTATCGCCTCATGCAAGAAGAAATCGCCAAGGCAAAACTGCTGTCTCGTATGATGTTGGCAGAAGACGAAATATCGCAAGGCGACTACAGCGATTACGAATCCTTCGCGGCTTCGATACGAGACAAATATGACCTATAACGTCGTAATCCTCAAAAGCGCGCGATATGAGTACGAGAGTATCGTCGGATACCTTGCCCAAATCCTCAAGAATCCGCGCGCAGCAGGCAATTTTGTCGCTGAGTTTGAATATCAGCTTGATCTGCTTCGCGAGCAGCCGCTCCTACGTCCCCTCTCGCACATGCAAGAGCTGGCGGCACGTAATTACCGATCGTTTCCCGTCAACAACTACGTGTGCCTTTATAAGTTTGAGCACGAAACAATCTATATCGCCCACATCTTTCATCAGTCACAGGACTACGCCCGCCTGGTCTAGCCCACAAGCTGAATACTTGGCCCGAGCGCATTTGCGTGTCATATCGCGTCACGTTGACGCGTAAAATGACGCGCAAATTTTTACGCGTCATCAAATTTGACGCACAAATGGTGTTTTTACTTATACGTGTCATTCTGCACGTCATATTGAAACGATAATCCCCGCGCCGGCAGGGGGGGGCAGAACTATCGCCTGCAGCGTTAGCTAACAAATAACCTGCGTGTGTTCCTCGATGGCGGCACGATCCTCGGCGGTAATACCCGGCTCGCACACCACGGCGTCCAAACTGTCCAGGCGGCAGAAGGTATAGAAGTCGCGCTTGCCGATCTTGCTGGAGTCGGCGATCAAGTAGCGTGAATCGGCCTTGCTAAAGGCGAGCTGCTGGATACGGCCCTCATCCATATTGGACGTAGACACGTCGCCATCCAGAATGCCGTTGGCGCCGATAAACGCCGCATCGATGCCCAGCGCACGCAGGGTATCCTCGGCCGTTGGTCCCACAAAAGCGGCGGTGCGGCGACGGTACATACCGCCCACGAGGCACAGGTCGCAGTCTTCGCGCGCCTCAAGCAAGTTAAACACCGAAAGCGAATTGGTCACGATGCGCAGGCGAAACGCCGGCAGCATCGAGGCCATCTGCTCAACCGTGGTGCCCGTACCCAAAAAGATGGTCGAGCCCTCCTCGATGAGCTCAACGGCGCGGCGCGCGATCTGCAGCTTTTCCTCGGCATGCTTGGTACGCTTTTCGCTGTGCGAATACTCGTGGCGCAACATAGCATGTGGACGGCCCTGCGCACTACGAGCGCCGCCGTGCACGCGCTCGATCTCGCCCAGGCTCGCAAGTTCCTCAAGGTCGCGACGGATCGTCATGTCCGAGACGCCCAGCGCGTCCGAAATCTCCTTGACCGAAACCGTTCCCTGTTCCTCGAGCAGCTGACGAACCTTATCCTGTCGCTCCGCTTTAATCACGATGAGTCCTCGCCGTTCTTTGCGCGCATATCATTCAAACAGTAACGAACAAATTGTATCAGACTCGTGCGCGTCAAAAATCAACGCCAGCACAGCTCCAATCATCACTTTTTTGAGAAAAATACCCCCTGCTTTAGTTGGGTGTAGTGATAATCTCGCCTGTTCGCGCTACAGTTTGTCGGAAATACCTCGATGTTAGGAACCAAATGATCACTTCCGAGCTTTTCGGCACCGCGCCGTGCGGTACCCCCGTTCATCGTTACACCCTCAACGGGCCCGAGATCTGCGTTCGCATTATGGACTATGGCGCCACCGTGTTGGGCATCGACGTGCCCGATATCCCCGGCAACGTGCGCGATGTGGTGCTGGGCTTCGATAAGCTCGAGGATTACTTTGACAACCCCGCCTGCTTTGGCGCGACCATCGGACCTGTGGCCAACCGCACTGCAGGTGCCACGATTACCATCGCTGGCACGGACTGGCATATGCCGGCCAACGAAGGCGTCAACAACCTGCACAGCGATCTTGAGCATGGTCTGCACAAGCGCGTATGGGACGTTGAGCTCGACGAGACTCACAACGCCGTGCGCATGACCACCTCGCTTGAGGACGGCGAGCTGGGTCTTCCCGGCAACCGCACCTTTACGGCCGTGTTTACTGTGACGCGCACCGGCGTCTTTCGCATCGAGTATAGCTGTGAGAGCGACCGCGCCACCTACGTGTCCATGACCAACCACACGTACTTTAACCTTGCCGGTCATAACGCCGGCATGGACTGTGAGCACTTCTTTGTTGCCAACGCCGCCCACTACCTCCCCATCAACGACCAGAACATTCCCACCGGCGAGATCGCTCCGGTCGAGGGCACGCCGTTTGACTTTCGTGAGCTGCGCCCCGTCGCACCCGGCATGGAGGCCGACGACCCGCAGATTAAGCAGGCCCGTGGCTACGATCACTGTCTGTGCATCGATGGCTATCAGTACGGCCGCAACCTGCGCCGCGCCCTGCACGTCGAGGAGATGTGGACCGGTCGTGAGTTGGACTACTACACCACCGCCCCGGGTGTGCAGCTCTACACCGGCAACTGGCTGGGCGACGAGCACGCCAAGGACGATGCCAACTATGGCTGGGGCGCCGGCTTTGCCCTCGAGGCCGAGATGTACCCCGACACGCCGCACCAGCCGCTGTTCCCGCAGGGCATTGTGGGTCCGGGTCACCCCTACAGCAATATGA
>CABQMC010000061.1 GCA_902465115.1 uncultured Collinsella sp. | reverse complement strand
GAAACGAAAGGGCGCTGACCTTCTGGTCGCGCCCTTGAAGTTGAACGTCAGATTGGTGTGAATGCGGCTCGCGCAGCGTCAAGCGGTCCGCCGTTCGGTAGAACGGCGGAACTAGTTACGCCTGACGGTAATGGTCAAAGAAGTCAGCGAGGTCTTCGAGCGACTCTTTGAGCACTTCCATGCGCGGCAGGTACACGATACGGAAGTGGTCGGGCTCAGCCCAGTTGAAGCCGCCGCCGCGCGTGATCAGGATCTTCTTCTCGTGCAGCAGGTCAAGGGCGAACTGCTCGTCATCGGTGATGTTGAACTTTTTAACATCCATCTTGGGGAAGATGTAGAACGCCGCACGTGGCTTAACCACCGAGATGCCGTCGATCTTGTTGAGCGCCTCATACACAAAGTTGCGCTGCTCGTAGACACGGCCACCGGGACGGATGTAGTCGTTGACGGACTGATGGCCACCGAGTGCCGTCTGGACGATCGACTGGGCCGGCACGTTGGAGCACAGGCGCATGTTAGAGAGCATGTTGACGCCCATGATGAAGTCGCTCATGCAGCGCTGGTTGCCCGAAAGCACCATCCAGCCAATACGATAGCCCGCGATCATGTGCGACTTGGAAAGGCCGCTAAAGGTAACGCAGGGCAGGTCGGGGGCGAGCGAGGCAATCGAGACGTGCTCGTAGCCGTCCATGCACAGGCGGTCGTAGATCTCATCGGCAAAGATCATCAGCTGATGCCTGCGTGCAATCTCGACGATGCCCTCGAGCACCTCGCGCGGATAGACGGAACCCGTAGGGTTGTTGGGGTTGATGATGACGAGGGCTTTGGTCGCGCTCGTAATCTTGGACTCCATATCCTGCAGATCGGGATACCAATCGGCCTGCTCGTCGCACAGGTAGTGCACAGGATGGCCGCCGGCAAGGGTCGCGCACGCCGTCCAGAGCGGATAGTCGGGGCTGGGAATCAGGATCTCGTCACCGTTATCGAGCAGCGCGTTCATCGAAAGCTGAATGAGCTCGGACACGCCGTTGCCCGTGTAGATATGCTCCATCTGAACGTTGGGCAGGCCCTTGATCTGCGAATACTGCATGATCGCCTTGCGCGCAGAGAACAGGCCACGCGAGTTGGAATAGCCTTCGCAGTCGGGCAGCTGCTGGCGCATGTCCTTGATGACCTCATCGGGCGTGCGGAAACCGAAGGGCGCCGGGTTGCCGATATTGAGCTTGAGGATGCGCTCGCCCTCGTCCTCCATACGGGCGGCCTCGTCGACGACGGGACCGCGCACGTCATACAGGACGTTATCGAGCTTGGTGGATTTAGAAAAAGTACGCATGGTGGTGCTCCTTGCAATTTGAGCTGAGGGATGGGGTTCGGGCTTGGAATCGTTGCGGGGTGATGATGCCTCGCCTTGATCGGCGTCGCCGGCAAGCAGCCAGGTAACATCGACCTCCAAAATACGGGCGAGCAGCTCAGCCACATCGCGCCGCGGAATCGTCTTGCCGCTCACATATTGGCTCATCTGACTCTTGCCGAGTTTTTTGCCGAGCATCTCCGATGCGCGGATCACGTCCGACTGGCGAACGTCGCGATCGGACATAGCCTGTCGCAGGCGATCGCTAAACGTCTCTTGGGCCACTAGAACCTCCTTGCTGGCAAAGTTCAATTTATAGAACACGAATTGAACCTGAGTTCAATTTAGGCAGCAGTATAACGCGGCACCTCATTCGAAAGTTCAATTTCACAAGAAAACGTACCGAACTCCGAGATTTGCCCAAAGCAGACAATGACGTGCACACGTTTAGAGGTATTCAAGGAATCGAGCGGCGGCAAGCGAAACATCAGCCGTGCGATATATCGCATTGATCTGCCGATGGGGATGTCCCTCGAGCGAACGCACGGCAACATCGAACTGACAGCGGCGCAAGATGAGCGCGGGAAGAATGCTCACGCCCAGGCCGTCCTCGACCATGGCCATAATCGCATAGTCATCCCAGGTCGACAGCTTGGAGCACACCGTCAGTCCCGCCCGACGGAACAGCGGCGTAATCTCGTCATCGGTGCCGCGTTCTAGCAGAATAAACTGCTCGTTGGCTAAATCGGCAAGAGAAACGACCTCCGCCGTGGCAAGCAAAGAGTCTGCCGGCACTACCGCCATCAACTCGTCGCGCACCAAAGACCGCGATGCCATGCCGTTTTCTCGGGGCTCACGCGGGATAAAGCCCAGATCGCAGCGCCCTTCCGCCACCCATTGTTCAATCTCTGAATAATCGCCCATCAGCAACTCATAATCGACGTCCGGATGATCGGCGCGAAAGCGCGCGATCACCGGCGGCAGCACGTGGGTCGCCACACTCGAAAACGTACCGATACAGATCTTGCCACGCATGAGCCCTCGCATCTCGTCCACGCGTCGCTGCAGGCGGCCAAACTCTTCGCATAACGCCTCGACTGCCGGCATGACCTGCCGCCCGTCGGCAGAAAGCACCACGCCCTCGCGGCTGCGATCAAGCACCTTAAAACCCCAGTCTGCCTCAAGGTCGCCCACCATGCGGCTCACGCCCGACTGCGAATAGCTCAGGCGCTCGGCAGCACGCGTAAAGCTTCCGGCGCGCACCGTCTCCAGCAGCACCTGCATCTTTTGAATATTCGTTTCCACGGCGCCCCTCCACCTTTGCATGAGTTTTTGTCATGTTATCTATGCATTATATTCGCTTTTCTTCTAAAGCCAGTTCACCAATAGTGAACATGCTCGGATATAGAGGGGATGTCAGCGCATGAACAACGGGTTGTTTACGTACTTAGCAGCATTGCTATTGTTTGGCTCCAACGGCATCATCGCCGCTGCCATCGCGCTGCCGAGCTCGGATATCGTGCTACTACGCACGTTTTTGGGCGCACTCTCGCTTGTCACCATTCTCGCCATCACCCAACGCCATAAGCTGCAGGCGCCATCTCGCCCCCGCGAAGCCGCAGCCCTCCTCCTCTCGGGAGCCGCGCTAGGCGCCAGCTGGATTTTTCTGTTCCGCGCCTACCAGACAATCGGCGTCGGCGTATCCTCGCTGCTGTACTACTGCGGCCCCATCATTGTCATGGCGCTCTCCCCGCTCATCTTTGGCGAAAAGCTGACCGGCGGCAAAATCGCCGGCTTTGTCGCCGTTGCTTGTGGTGCTTTTCTCATTGCAGCGCAAGGTCTAGGCGGCAATATGCCCATTGCGGGTATCGTCTGCGGTATCGCCTCGGCATTTTGCTATGCGCTGATGGTCATCGCTAGCAAGGGTGCGCCACACATCGAGGGCCTCGAGAACTCCACGCTCCAGGTGAGCGCCGCCTTTGTGACCGCGCTGGTCCTCACGCTCATCACGCAGGGCGCTCCCTCATTCCTGTCCGCCGGCGTCGCCACCAGTATTGATTGGCGCGCCGTCGTCATGCTCGGCGTCGTCAACACCGGCATCGGTTGCCTGCTCTACTTTAGTGCCGTCGCCAAGCTGCCCGTCCAGACCGTCGCGGTCGTCGGCTACCTCGAGCCGCTTTCGGCCGTCGTGTTCTCGGCCGTCCTTTTGGGCGAAGCCATAACACCGGTCCGCCTGATGGGCGCCGCGCTTATCATCGGCGGCGCGATTTTTTGCGAACTCGCCGGCAAACGCGCAAACGCCAAGGCTGGCATCGCCCAGACAGTACGTGCTTAAAAGCCCCTGCTTTGAAATGCTACCTGCGTAGATAAATAATCCCCAGCTGAGGATTATTGTCTAAAATAACCCGATGTGCCAAACTGCTCTTGTATGTATAAAGACGGCATAAAGTTTTTTGTCCTAGACAGATAACCGGATGTCTAAGGGAGTCCTCGTGGCACACAATAAACTGGAGGCAAACCTCCAAGACCAGCACGGGCAAGGCGGGCACGGAGCCATCCCCCTCTCCGCTGGCATGCTGCTCGTAACGCTCGGCGTCGTCTATGGTGATATCGGCACGAGCCCCATGTACACCATGAAATCAATCGTCGCCAACAACGGCGGCATCGGTACCGTCAGCGAGGACATGATCCTGGGCGCGCTTTCGCTCGTCATCTGGACCATGACGCTCGTGACCACGGTCAAGTACGTGGTAATCGCCATGAAGGCCGACAACCACAACGAAGGCGGCATCTTCGCCCTGTTCAGCCTCGTACGCAAGGTGGCACCATGGCTGATTCTGCCCGCCATGATCGGCGGTGCGGCACTGCTTGCCGACGGCATCCTCACCCCCGCCGTCACGGTCACCACAGCCATCGAGGGTCTGCGCACCATCGAATGGGGCCATGCGCTTTTGGGTGACGGCCAGACCAACGTCATCATTATTACCATCATCATTATCTGCGGCCTATTTGCCATGCAGCGCGCCGGTACCTCGTCGATCGGTAAGCTCTTCGGCCCGCTCATGACGCTGTGGTTCCTGTTCCTGGCAGGCGCCGGTCTGTTCAACATGCTCGGCAACCTGTCCATCTTGCGCGCGCTCAACCCCATCCGCGGCATTATGTTCCTGTTCTCGCCCATCAACCATTCGGGCATTATGGTGCTCGGCTTTGTCTTCCTGTCGACAACCGGTGCCGAGGCACTCTACTCGGACATGGGCCACGTGGGCAAGGCAAACATCTATGCATCCTGGCCATTTGTTAAGGCGGCCCTTATCCTCAACTATCTGGGTCAGGGAGCTTGGCTGCTCGCCAATAACTCCAACCCCCAGATGCTCGCGATGGATATCGTTAACCCGTTCTATATGATGCTTCCCGAGCCCCTGCGCCCCTTTGCCATTGTGCTTTCGGCCGTGGCGGCCATCATCGCCTCGCAGGCGCTCATCACCGGCTCGTTCTCGCTGGTATCCGAGGCAACGCGTCTCAACCTTATGCCGCACCTGCGCATCCACTACCCCAGCGACACCAAGGGTCAGCTCTATATTCCGCTCGTCAACAACATCATGTGGGTCGGCTGCATCTTCATCGTGCTGCTGTTCCAGAACTCCGAGCGCATGGAAAGCGCCTATGGCCTCGCCATCACCGTGACCATGCTCATGACCACCACGCTGCTGACGAGCTATATCGCCGGCATCCTCAAGCACAAGCTGGGCGCCTGCATCTTTGCCCTGCTCTTTGGTGCCATTGAGCTGTGCTTCTTCGCTTCGTGCCTCACCATGTTCTTTGACGGCGGCTACGTCATGATCTTCCTGGCCGCACTGCTGTTCGGCCTTATGTATGTGTGGCGTCGCGGCACCGCCATCGAGCGCACGCAGACGATTCTGCTGCCCGTCTCCAAGTACATCGACCAGCTCAACCGCCTGCGCAATGACGAGACCTACCCCGTGCTCGCCGACAATCTGGTGTTCCTCACCAACAGCCCCGACCCGCTCACGCTCGACCGCGACGTGCTCTATTCCATCCTGGACAAGCACCCCAAGCGCGCCAAGGCATATTGGTTCATCAACGTACACGTTACCGACGAGCCCTATACGCACGAGTATTCCGTTGAGACCTTTGGCACAGACTTCCTGTTCCGCGTGCGCTTGGACCTGGGCTTTAAGGTCAATCAGCGCATCAACGCCTACCTGCGCCAGATCGTTGGCGACCTGATGGCCTCGGGTGAGTTGCCGCCGCAGCACCACACCTACTCCATCTACGAGACGCGCGGCAACGTGGGCGACTTCCGTTTTTGCATGCTGCGCAAGATGCTTGCCCCCGAAACGGACATCAACCGCAATGACCACCGCGTGATGGCCATCAAGTACGCCGTCCGCCGCGCTTGCGGAAGCCCGGCGCGCTGGTACGGTCTCGAGAACTCTGCCATCATCATCGAGTACGTGCCGCTGTTTGCCCGCATGCGCCCGGCCGTTAAGCTCGTGCGCACTCAGGTGCCGCTCGAGGTTCAGATTGAAGAGGCCGAGGAAATGGAAGTCGATATCTTCTCGGACGACTTGGTCAACGGCAACGAGGCCGGTAGGGACATGAACGCCGATCCCACCGAGCTGCTCGAGAGCGTCGCCGATACGCCCGAACAGCAACAGCTCGACGGCCTCGAAAGTGAACAACTCAACGACGCCAACTTCTAGCGACGTCACAAATCAACGACAGCGGCCCTGCACCTCGCGAGAGGTGCAGGGCCGTCTTGTATTGCAGTAAAGCTAGCGGCTACGAACGACGCGGCTCGGGAACCACGAGCCTATCGGGGCTCGCGCCCTCGGCATCCATCAGGCTCACGTAGCGAATCGACGGATCCCCATACATCGCGTAGTAATAATTGCCCGTGCGCGCGCTAAAGCATCCGGTGTAGATAGTCTTCTCGAACTTGCCATCGCCCATCCTGGACGCCCCCTCAATCATCACCACGCCCTCGAGCGAGCGGAACATGCGAACGACGTTTTCGGTCTCGCTCTCCTTTTGCGGGTAATTGGCATTGAGGTACGCCGCCTTTACAAAACGGCTCGGCGAATAGCAGTCACCCGGAATACCGCGCATGCCGGCGCCCGCGCCATAGGGCTTGAGCTCGGCGCCACGCCATGTCGCCGTCTGCGGAAAATCGCTTGTGGCGGTGATATAGGTGCGCAGGTTTTCCATGTGCCACGGGAAGGTCGGCTGGTTGGCAAGGGTGTCGACCGGATCGTCGTATACATGCAGGCCGTCAGCCATCATCTCGACCACGATGCTGCGCTGGCTGTCGCCGATAATCCAATGGAGCAGCGATACGCCCAGCCCCTCTCCGGCAGATTTGGCGACAATCACCGTGTCGCGCAGCGCGGCCTCGACCTCATCGACCGTCGAGAACGTCGCTGCCACCCACAGGGGAAACTCATAGGCCGCAATATTGTTCTTGCCGTCGACAGGGCCCTCGGCATACTCGGCATAACCCGGGAAATTGAGACCTGCCACGGCAAGGCCCGCATCGTTGCCGCAGTCGAAGAACATAGGGTAGTTCTTGTAATCGATGCACATACCGATCACCGCGTGCGCCGCTGTCGCGTCGTCGATAAACGAATACGGAATGTGAAACCCGCGCGGCATCACGCGAACCTGTTGGCCGTAGTCAAAGCTCCAGTCGAGATTGCGGCCCAGATACATGTGGCCAGAATTATCGGTAAATCGAATACTCGTACACATAGCGCCTCCTAGCTTTACGTTCTTGCTAATTTCATTGTCTCCAAACAAAAAGGCGCTAAACACAAAAGCCCGGACATGACAACAATGTCATGCCCGGGCCAAAAGAGGCGAAGTGCGGTGCTTTGGTCCCCTTAGACCAACTTTCCAAGACAGTGGTCGATCATATGCTGGACCATCTGCGCCTCGAAGCCGACGAAGTCCTGCTTGCGCTCGCGCATCTTGCCGTCGACGATCACGTCATAAGCAACCTTGCACTTGATATAGCGCGTGGACTTGGTGACCTCCTCGTGCGTCAGGCAGCTCTCCTCCATCTTGCTGGCGCCCAGGCCAAACACCAGACGGGGGTTGTAGAGCACGTGGGGCTCGCCGGCATCGTCCAGGTAGACGCAAACCTTCTTGGTAACGCCAATCTGGTTAGCGGCAAGGCAGCCGGCATCGTCGAGCGACTTGATGGTATCGATCAGGTCCTGAGCAACCGACTCGTCCTCGACGGTCGCAACCTCGCAACGCTGGGACAGGATAGCCTCGTCGTGGCAAAGCTCTTTAATCATACGTTCCTCCATAGGGGTCGTTGTATCCGCTTAAGTATACGGTACCCACACATTTTCATGCGAAAAATACCGTCCGTCTGCTACAAAGCGCCGAACATCAACATGCGAGGAACAACAGCGTCGTAAAGGGGCTATAGTGGGTGAGTTCGTGTCAATCGGCCTAAACTCGGGGCCGAACAAGGAAAGGGTATGCATGGACGAACTATTTCACGTCAGCGAGCGCAAGTCCACAATCGGGACCGAACTCCGCGCTGGACTGACAACATTCCTGGCGATGGCCTACATCATCGCCGTCAACCCCGCGGTGCTCTCGGGCGCTGGCATCGATGCGGGAGCGCTCGCCTGCGCCACCTGCCTGGGCGCCGGCATCATGACCATCTGCATGGGCATCTTCGCCAACCGCCCGCTCGCCTGCGCGTCGGGCTTAGGCGTCAACGCGATGATCGCCGGAATCACCACCACCGTCTGCGGCGGTGACTGGCACGTGGCCATGAGCGTCATCTTCCTTGAGGGCGTCGTCATCTTGCTGCTCGTGCTTTGTGGCCTGCGCGAGGCCATCATGGACGCCATCCCGGTTGTCCTGCGTCACGCCATCTCGGTGGGTCTGGGCCTGTTCATCGCCATGATTGGCCTGTGCGATGCCGGCATTATCACCGCTGGCGCCGGTACACTCGTCGGTCTGGGCGACATCACCTCCCCCACCTTCATCGTCGGCATCATCTCCATCCTGGTGA
>CABQMC010000060.1 GCA_902465115.1 uncultured Collinsella sp. | reverse complement strand
CGGCCGCCGCGCCCGCGTTAAGGGTCACGGGCTCGGCGCCAGAGCTCTGAAGGGAACGAGCGAGCTGTGCGCTCAGCGCGCTCGTAAGGTGAGAATCGGTGTTGAGCCACTCGGCAGCTTCCTGCGCGGTGGTCTGGGAATTGGGCATGCCGGCGCTGTGCAGCACAGGCAGCGCGGCGTCGCGCACGGCGTCGCTTGCCCAGGCGAGGTCGGTGGCGGTCTTGGCGTCGCTGTCGCCGTCGACGACGTTGGCGCTAAAGATCTGGAAGGCGTCGTAGCTGCGCGCCACGGTGCCGCTCACCGTGATGGAACCGGTCGAGGTCGGCGCGGCCTGCGCGGAAGCGGGGAACACAACCGCGCAGGTGCCGATCAGGAGAGCAAGCAGCGCAAACAAGATCGGGAAGGAGCAAACTTTCTTATTCACGACGCTCGCCTCCCTTCGCATTCGCCTTGCGACGAATGTGCATCCAGGCCGCAGCAGCGCAAAGCACCGCCGCACCGGCAAGGTACGTCAGAGTGACGCCCGACATACCAGAAAGGGGCAAAGAGGTTGAGTAGGTGTTGGTGAAGGTGGGGGTGGACTCGGTGAGGTCGTGGGGCTTGTCGGTGGTCACTGGATTGCCATCACGATCCTGAATCTGCTTGTAGGTCGCAGTGATGTTGATCTTGTGGTTAGAGTCGTCAACCGCATTGACCGTAATCTGATAAACCGACTGGTCGTATGTGTAGTTCGTAAACGGCGTGGTCGGCTGCTGCTCGCGAACGTAATAAGTAAAGGTATTGCTTGCACCGCGGCCCGTGGAGTCGGACGCGAGTTTTTCGAGATCTTTTAGTTCGTACTTAATCTCGTCGAAGCTTAAGGTCTGGGACTTACCAGCGTCGGTCTTGGTCGACTTATTCTGAACGATATTCGTGAACTCTTTGTCGGTCGCAAGCTGAAGCGTAAACTCCTTCATTTCGCCACCCTTAACGACCTTAGTCGCCTTAGGAGTCCAGGAGCCGCTGGAGGTGTACGGAGTGTACTTGTTGGTGAAGGTCTTACCCTTGCCGGAGTCGACAATCGAATAATAGCCCTCAGTAGCATCTCGTTCCACAACAACGTTCTGGGAGTCAGTTTCGCCCTTGGAATGCTCGACCGCGCTCACGTCTTTGATCTCGTAGTTATGGATTTTGAGCACTATGGTCTTGTTCGGATCTTCCCGAGTCGGAACAGACATGAGCGGAGTCTGATGGTCCTCGACCGTCACCACAATCTCGTACACGGCCGGGTCGTACGTGATGTCGGAATCAGTGCCAGCATTTTCAACCAAATAGTATGTAATCGTGTTAGCCGTACCGTTCGCTGCAAACTGCTCACCAAGGTTAAACGTGATGTTGCCGTTTGCATCATTATTTGCAGTTCCTACCTCAGTGCAAACGGCGCGATTGAATGTCCCATTAGCGAAAGGATTATCCGAATCCTTGCGGTAGACCATAAAGGAGAACTCCCCATCTTTGAGGTTGCGGCCGTTCAGCGCCTTGGTCGCCTTCAGCTTAAGGCTCGGGTAGACGTACGTATCCGCAGGCTGACCCAAGTACAGATCGCCATTCGACATGATGCCGCCACCATGGTCCCAGGAATAGTTGCCCGTGATGAAAGTTCCGGCAGCTTCCTGCGCTTTATTCGCTTCATCACTTCCAGCTGTGACACCCGAAGACAGACCGACGCTCCGATAAATCTTCACGCCGCCATTGGCAGGGATATTGATAGCCTCATAGAGTTCATTGTTATCACTGGGTTCTTTGTTATCACTGCGTTCTTTGCTTCCCGAATACTTGGCATCTCCGCCGCCGAGCATCTTGCCGATTACTGCCGCAATCGGATCAGTATGGCCAGCCTTTGCCGCAAGGAAGAAATCGGCATGACCGTTCTTGCGGAACACCTTCGATTTGTATGCATCTCTATCTTCAGTCTTATTATTACCACCACCTGAAAGATGGGGTGAAACGTCATTGCCGGTATTCTTCATTGAGTTGTAAGCATGATTTTTAGTAGGATCGTTAAGATGGCTAGGATGGTCATCGCCATCATGCTCTTTTCCGGCAGACGAATTGCCAAAGATTGCCGTGCCCTCAGTGTTCGTTACCAACGTCTTGCCCGTCGGGCAAACCGCAACGCCACCACCGTAGCCACCGGCTGTATTGCTGCTTATATAGGAGCTATAGACAAATAGCCTACCCGCTTTAGATGCGTCCTCATTACAGCCCTGGACGAAGATGCCGCCTCCGCCCCAGTCAAAGCGAGACATGCAGCAGTTGTTAGTGATGTAGACTCTGCTGCCTGGAGTGCCGTTAATCATCGCGTCAACCTTCTGGCCCACTCGGATGCCGGCACCTTCAGATCGGTAGCTCACGTTAGAGGCAATAATTCCTCCCGTAATGTCGAGCCATGCCATACCTTCTTGATTAAGATTGGTAACGTAAACGCCGCCGCCAGCTTCCTCGGAATAGTTGCCAGTAATCTGGCCACCGAAAATGGTGACATGGGCGCCGTTATTGGCAGCAAGGCCAGCGCCGCCATGACAACCATTGCCATCCGTGCCACAGAATTTAGCCATTCTATTATTCGTGATATGGCCACCAGAAACGGTAACTTTACCGCCTGAAGCCATGATGCCGCCGCCGAGACCGGCACCAGAAGCAAGCGTGCTGTTGCCGGAGATTACGCCACCAGCTATGGTGACCGTGGAACCTTCAGCATACACACCGCCGCCATTAGGAGCACTGTTGCCGGCAATTACACCACCGGTCAAATTAAGGGTCGAAGCGAAGCCTTTCGCGTTGGATACCTTAATGCCCGCGCCCGCGCCCGAGCTAGAAGCGCCACACACGTAGCCGCCGCTCATGTTGACGGTAGAGCCGTTCTCGGCATAGACCAAGCTGCTAACGCTGCTGCCTTGTTTTTGCGTGATCACGCCGCTCACAAGGTTAAACGTGCCACCCTTGCCGTTGTTGTTATACAGATTGATGAGCTTTAGATTTGCGTTGCCGTTGCACGCCACGATGGCGCCCTTAATATCGACGTTATGTCTGACAAGCGTCTCGATTGTCCCTGTACCACTCGGAGTCGATTTGGTCACGTAGTAGGTAAGATTAGACGGAATGCCACCAACGTAATTTAGCTCGACTTTCTTGCCATAATTATTGGGATCCAGCTTCTGCCCCTGATCAGTCAGCTGTTGGACATCGTTGACCGTCTCAGTCACCGGCGCGGAGTCCTTAATTTCGTCCTTAATTGTAAGTGTTGCGCCGTTAGCAACATCAAATAACGGCTTGTCGGTGTTCAAGCACTTGATCTTATGACCGTTTAGATTAAGGGTGATATTGATGGGGTTATTGTCAGTTTGTTCAAACTTAATCTCACCGTTGTATTCAATATCATCAACAAGCTCAAAAGTAGCTGAGCCGGTTGCATCGCGAAGTTTCTTGGCAAGAAGCTTCTCACTGAGTTCAGCCCCACTGCTGATTGTATAAGTCGATTTATTTTCTGCAGCAAGTGCGATTGCGCCCTCGCCGTTAGCACTATCATCCGCGGGCTTCGCAGCGCTCTCGGCTCCCGTGTCATCAGACGACGGGGCCGCCCTGAGAGCATCGTCGCCAGCTTCGTCGCCCTCGGTCTCGACACTATTCTGGTTTTCGGTATCCCCGTTGTTGGTGTTTTCTACATCAGTAGACTCACTTGAGGAACCCCCCCCCATCACAGTTCCCTCGGTAGAAGCTGCCTGGGCGTCGTTGGCAATGGCCTGCGAGATCGAAGGCATGACGAGCGACAGTACCAGGCTCAACACGGAGGCTCCGCACAAAACGCCTGCCAGTACACGGCGCGTCGCTTTTTTACTCTGCTTAGTTTTTTCTGAATTCGCTTTCATCGATGTCTCCTCCCCAAGAGACCGCGATCTTGCTCTTTCACTATCAAACGTATCTGCGCAATCTGTAATTGCGCTCGCTTAGTAATCCATATTGTAGCAATTGTTTGAACATCTGAACAAGAAAACCGATAGTTTTGTAGCGAATTCTCAATTCTCTTGACATTTGCTCAGATTTACCTTCATTTATTCGCTATCTATTATTTGTTTTTACTGGTAATTTAGTTGCCCATCATTTTTTAATGGCATTAGATTTATTTGCACAACATTTTGCTCAAGAGCAAACATCCCGCTCACGGTCGAAAATCGACCGTGAGCAGTAGGTCATTAACCGGAAGGAATACCCTACCAAACTGATGAGAATATCTTTGACCCATCGGTGGTTAGACGTGTGATGTTCAGACAACTAAATTTAAATTTTTGCGCAGATTTTCGGTATCAATTCGCCCAAATCGCCTGAGGCCACCGCAAAGGTGCCTGTTCCTCTTGTGGTGGCTCTCCCCCGGCGCTACAGCAGATGCTCCTCGATAAAAATCGCGATGCCGTCTTTGTCGTTGCTGGCGGTTACAAAATCGGCGGCGGAGCGGGTGGCATCGCTGCCATTTGCCATGGCCACGCCCACGCCGGCGTCGGCCACCATGCAGGTGTCGTTGTCCGCATCGCCAAACACGCAGATGTCCTGGAGCTCCATGTCGTTGAGCTCCGCCACGCGCACAAGGCCGCGCGTCTTGGACACGCGCGGATCCATGAACTCGTAGAGCCGCTGCGTGGTTTGCAGAGCCGCCGCCTTAACAGTGTTATCGGCAAACGTCGATGCCCGCTCAATCACCCGCGGCATTACCTCGGGTGCCATGGTAAACATCACCTTGGGCTGCGGCTCGCGCAAAAACTCGGCAAAATCGACCACCTGATAGGGCACGCCATCGACGCGCGACAGGTGCTCGACGCACGCGTTGCTCTCGGGCACGTAGAACACGCCGTCTCGGGGGCAGACGGGCGTTGCCGGAAGGTCCGCCATGTGCTTGCAGATACGCGCGATGGTCTCGCCCGGCAGCGGATAGCTCAGCTCGTTGATGTCGTGCGCGCGGTCGATGACCTCGGCGCCACCGCAGCCCACCATCACGTCTACCAGGCCTTCGATGCCCCAGAGCTCGTACATGGCCTCGGTCGCGTGGGCGTCGCGCCCGGTGCACAGGCCAAACAGCACGCCGCGCTCGCGCAGGGCGCGAATCGCCGCCACGGTGCGCGGGGACACCGTGTGCTGGCTCGTGAGCAGCGTACCGTCGATATCGCAGAACACGGCTTTGATGTGGCTGAAGGAGGTGTCCATGGGGGCCTTTCTGGGTTGTGCGGCGGTGTGGGGTGTATTCGTGAACGGCGTACATGGTATACCAAGGCGCAGGCGCGGCCCGTCAAAGCAAAAACCACCACAAAGGTGCCTGGCCCCTTTGTGGTGGCCGGATCCGCAGGATGGCCTGGCCCGGGGCGCAAACCATCACAACATTCGACGTTTTTCGGCAAAATCGCGATTTTCATCGAATGTTGTGATGGTTTTTACTGCTTTGCGGCACGATCCAAATGCCGGCGTCCAAACAGCAGCAGCGCCGCGGGAACCGCCGTCACGACCATGCCCGCACCAACGAGCGTCTGCTGCACACCAAACGTCGCCGCCAGCCAGGGGGCAATCGCCAGCGGGGCCACGCCGGCGAACATGTTGCCAAAGCCCATGACCGAGTTGACGCGACCGAGCTGCTCGAGCGGGGCCGTCGTTTGCACGATAGTGTTGTGGAGCGGATTGACGACACCCCAGGCCACGCCCAGGGCAATCTGGCCGACGAGGGCCACGCCTACGTACGGCGTCCCCACGTAGAGCAGGCTTCCCAGGCCCACGGACATAAGCGCCACAAGCAGCGTTTTAAGGCTGACCAGGTGCGGCGGCAAGCGGAGCGCGAGGACGGCGCCCAGCACCGCGCCCACACCGCTGGCCGACGAGAGCCAGCCCATCCATTCGACACCGACATGCAGAATATCACGGTAGAAGAACGACTCCAGCGGATCGAAGGCACCGTAGCCAAAGTTCGAGAGGAAGATGATGCAGAACAGCAGGGTGAGGACGCTGTTGGTAAAGACTGTCTTGATGCTGGTCACGAAGGTGACGCGGGTGGATTTACTGGAGTCGGAGCTTTGACTGGCAGTACTTGCCGTTGTGCTGCTATCCGCGGGAGTACTTTCGCGCACGGCGACGCGACCTGCTTGCGGCCTAAAGCCCCAACCGGCAATGAGCGCCAGTACGGTAAAAATCATCATGAGCACGAACACCGTGCGCGACGACGCAGCCGCCGCGACAAAGCCGCCCAGCGTGGGGCCAACGATAATGCTCACGTTGGAGAACATGGTTATGGCGGAGTTGATGTCTTTGAGCTCGACAGGATCGTCGGTGAGATACGCCGGATAGGACGTGGCGATGGGCTGGGCGAATCCCATCACAAAGCCCAGGAGTACCGCGCCGAGCAGGACGATGCCGGTCGCGCTGCCAAAGGCAATGATCGCCGCGCCGGTTGCCAGCGTGCCCACGATGCTCAGCAAAAAATGGCGGCGCGGGCCCAAAGCATCGAGCGCCGCTCCACCCGCAAAGGACCCCAGGATCACGAAAACGTTCATAAACAGAACGGCCAGCGATGTCGCCACGACCGAGGCATCGTCTGCATAGGTGAGCGTTCCGATGACGCCGATAAAGTAGCTGGTCTGAAAACCGGTGTAGATGAGAAAGCGCATCGCCACCAGGCGCTTGGCCTGCACGGACAGCGATGATTGAGGCTTTGAGAAAAGAGAGGCGAGCATGGAGACTCCTTGTTTCATACGAATGCGGACGGCGGGCTTTCGCCACCGTCTGTCAAATCAATCTATCCGCATGAAACATTAAGGACGCATCAAGCCCCTTCTCTCCGTTTTTCGCTCAGTATGAACTACTTGGTAGATTGTAAGGCATGTCCCACACATCTACCAAAGCAAAATCCACCACAAAGGTGCCTGGCCCCTTTGTGGTGGAAATGACGTTTGCCCAGATAAAACCTGCCAAAATAAACCTGTCCCTTTTTGGCAGGTTTTAGGCCAGATGGTCCTGAATCAGATCGCAGATGGCTCGGGCGTCGTTGATGTTGATGGCTCGGGTCGCAAAGCCGGCGTCGAAGGCCTGGCGTGCCAGGGCCTCGTTGCAGGCAAGGGCCAGCGTGTGACCGTCGACCAGGTCGAGCGAGCTCTTGCCGCGCAGACGGTCGACACCGGAGCGCGCGACGACGATGTTATCGAAGCCCTCGGTCTTGTAGCCCTCGATGATCACCACGTCGACATCGTTGTAGCGCGACAGCAGCTCGCGCGCGGGCATCTCGTCCTCCTCGCGCGTGTCGGCGTACTCCGCCCAGCGCGTGGCGCAGATGAGGCCCACGTGTTTGGATCCGGCTTGATGATGGCGCCAGGTGTCCTTAGCGGGCACGTCGATATCAAAGCCGTGATGCCCATGATGCTTGAGCGAACCCACGCGCAGGCCGCGGCGGGTGAGCTCGGCGATAACCTTCTCAACGAGCGTGGTCTTGCCCGAGTTCTGGTAGCCGATAAACGCGATCGCGGGGACGGCCGGAGCTGGAACTGCGGGCGCGACGGCGACGGGTGCGCTCGCGGGCGCGTTGCCGTCTGCGGCAGCGGCCTCAACAGCAGCGGCCTGACGCTCTGCACGATCCCACACGCCCGAGCGGCCGCCCTCCTTGTGCAAAAGGCGTACGTCGACGATCTCCATGCCGCGATCGACCGCCTTGCACATGTCGTAGATGGTTAGGCACGCGGCACTCGCTCCAGTCAGGGCCTCCATCTCGATACCCGTCTTGCCCGTCACGCCGGCCGTAACCAGTACGTGAAAGCCAACCTGCCCGTCCGTGCGTGCCGGTGCCCAGCCCTCGGGCACGACATCGGCCGGCGTCCCCGCCGCAGCGATGGGCTCGATATCGCACGTGCTCTTGGTAATGAGCAGCGGATGGCACATGGGGATGATGTCGCTCGTGCGTTTGATGGCCATGATGCCCGCCACGCGCGCGCAGGCGAGCACATCGCCCTTCTTGGCGCGGTCCTGCAGCACCATGGCCTGCGTCTCGGGGTGCATGAGGATGGTGCCCTCGGCGATGGCGATGCGATGCGTCTCGGCCTTGTCGGACACGTCGACCATGCGTACCTCGCCCTTGGCGTCCACGTGCGTCAGCTCGTCGCGGCGCGCATCACGGGCGGGCTCGGCGGCGGCGCTGGAAGTCGGCTGCGCGGCCGTAGCGGCATCGCTCGCCGCAGCCGTGACTTTGTGGGCAGACATCGCGGCCCTGCGAGCGGCCTTGGTGGCATCGGCGTACCTGCTCTTGGCCATATGATCATCCTCCGATTTGGGACATAAATCGTTGCGTGCCCTCAATTATCGCGTGTTCCTGCGGTTTGTGGGCCACGGCATCGCGCCAAATCGAAAGTACCTGCATATCATCACCACGGCGCAGCGCCTCACGCACCGAATACTCGGCATCGCTGAACAGGCACGGACGCACGTTGCCGTCTGCCGTCAGGCGTAGACGGTTGCAATTCGCACAAAAATGATT
>CABQMC010000059.1 GCA_902465115.1 uncultured Collinsella sp. | reverse complement strand
AGTGATGGCAACAAGACCCGTTACCGCATGTCTCGCTCTATCAACGGTCCTTGGATCACTCCTGCGGACGATTCCTTCGATGGCCGCGCGTACTATGCCGCGCGTACCGCATTTGACGGCGAGCGCCGCGTTCTCTTTGGTTGGGTTCCTACGCGTGATGAGGGCGGCGACCCCAGCTCTTACCTGTGGGGTGGCACCTTTATGCCCCTCGAGATCGTTCAGCGTGCCGACGGAACGCTCGGCACCAAGCTTCCTGACAGCATGCTTGGCGCCTTTGGCGAGGCTAAGGCAGTCGAGGCCTTTGAGCTCTCCTGCGAGTCGGGCAAGGTCGAGCAGGTGCTCGCCGCGGATGCCGGTTCCACCTATATGCTCGATGCCGACATCGAGCTCGCCGGTGACGCTGCCGGCTTCTCGGTGAAGCTTGCCGAGGACGCCGAGTCCGGTCTTGCCTATGAGTTCCGCGCCAACCTGCGTGAGGGCAAGCTCGAGTTTACGGCGGCCCCCCAGTATCCGTGGTTCCAGGTCAACAACATGGGCCTCGAGCGTCCGTTGTTCTTTAAGGGCGAGGGCACTCATCATGTGCGCCTGGTCGTTGACGACGATATCGCGACCATCTTTGTCGATGATGTTGCGCTTAACGCTCGATTCTGCAATAAGCGGGGCCAGGGTGTGGCGCTGACGGTCACCGACGGTACGCTTAAGTGCGCAAATGCAACGATCGCGTCTCTGTAATGGCATCAAAACGTCTTATGATTTCGTAAAGGAATGGAGAGGAACATGGACTACAAAGTAGTGTCTCAGCAAGTCGTCGATAACGTCGGCGGTCTGGAGAACATCGAGGGCGCCACGCATTGCGTTACGCGTCTGCGTCTGGTGCTCAAGGATACGAGCAAGTACAACAAGGCCGAGCTCGAGAACATCGATGGCGTCAAGGGCGTGCTGTACAACAGCGGCCAGCTCATGATCATCTTCGGTACCGGTACCGTCAACAAGGTTTACGATGAGTTTATGGCTCTGACGGGCGTTAAGGAGATCAGCGCTTCCGAGGTCAAGGGCGCCGAGGCGGACAAGAAGGGCAAGTTCTTCTCGGTCCTCAAGGTATTCTCGGACATCTTTATCCCCATCATTCCCGCTTTCGTCGGCGCTGCTATCATCATCGGCCTTAAGTCGCTGATCGTTGCCAACGGCCTCTTTGGCATGGAGGGCAGCCTCGCCGATCACAGCGAGTTCCTCAAGAACCTCGCAAGCTTCTTTGCCATTATCGCCACCACGTTTGACTACCTACCTGTCCTGGTTATGTACAGCGCGGTCAAGCGTTTTGGCGGTAACCCGATCCTGGGCATCCTCGTCGGTATCGTCATGGTTCACCCGAGCCTTATGAACCGTAACACGTTCGTTATGGACCCGACGGGTGCTGAGTACTGGAACTTCGGTCCGCTCTCCATTCCCATGGTTGCTTTCCAGGGCGGCGTGTTCCCTGCAATCCTGACTGCCTGGTTTATGGCCAAGGTCGAGAAGATTGCCCAGAAGTACATCCCCGAGGTCGTTTCGTTCGTCTTTGTCCCGACCGTTACCCTGATTCTTGCTAACGTCGCCCTGTTCACCGTGTTCGGCCCGCTCGGCAACCTGATCGGCGACGTCCTCGCCGGCGTAATCGATATCCTGTACAACAGGATGGGCGTCTTCGGTGCCTTTGTCTTTGCCGCATTCCTGCAGCCGCTCGTCGTTACCGGTACGCATCAGTTCATCCAGGGTATCGAGGCAAACCTCGTTGCCACGACTGGCTTCAACTACATCCAGGCAATCTGGTCGGTTTCCATCATCGCCCAGGGCGGCGGCGCCATCGGCATGTACCTCATTCACAAGAAGCATTCCAAAGAGCGCAACATCTGCATGTCGTCCTTTATCCCGACGCTGGTCGGTATCTCCGAGCCCGCAATCTTTGCTGCAAACATGCGCTACTCGATCATCCCGTTCATCTGCGCTTGCATCGGTGCAGGCTGCGGCGGTGCCTTCGTGAAGCTCTTTGAGGTGCGCGCCATCGGTCAGGGTCTGACCGGCGTGCTTGGCCTGCTCATCGTTACGCCCGAGACGCTCGTGTGGTATGTGGCTGGCAATCTCATCGCCTTCATCGTGCCGATCGTCTTGATCTTTGCCTACAACAAGGCAAAGGGCGTGCCGACCACCGATGAAGAGGGCGCTGGTGCTGGCTTCGATGTCAGCTTCTAGTTGAGCCGTTCAGCGTAATCTGAGGATAAGTCCATTTGAGGAAGGGCGTTCGACTCGTGTGAGTCGAGCGTCCTTCCCCATAGACGAGAAAGTCAACGGCGATGTTTAATCAAAAAAATAAGGTGACACGCGCGGACTATGAGCAGTGGCGTGCCGGACAGGATGAGACGGCGGGTCGCATCGCGTCCGACCCCGATAGGCTCCTGTTCCATGTTGAGCCTGAGCTTGGCTGGCTCAACGATCCCAACGGTTTGGTGCAGATCGGTGATACGTATCACATCTATCACCAATACGATCCATTCGATGCTGCGCATGGCGGTCCAGTGCTTTGGAATCATCTGACAACAAAGGATTTTGTGACGTACGAGAATCGCGGCCCTGTGCTGTTCCCCGATTCCGATTTGGATTCGAGCGGAGCGTATTCTGGTTCTGCCTTTGTACACGACGGCAAGATTCACTACTTCTATACCGGCAACGTCAAGCATTTTGACCGCGATGATTACGACTACGTGTTGACGGGCCGTGAGCAAAACCAAATTCATATGGTTACCGAGAATCCCGACGAATTGGGCAAGAAGCGTGTGGCTGTTGGGCCGGTCGATTACCCCGACGATATCGGTACGCACGTACGCGACCCCAAGATCCTTGAACACGATGGTATCTACTACATGGTTCTGGGCGCTCGTACGAAAGACGACCGCGGCTGCGTGCTTGTCTATACTTCGCGCGATCTAGAGGATTGGAGCTATGCGACGCGCATTGAGCTGGGCGAGAAGTTTGGTTTTATGTGGGAGTGCCCTGATCTATTTGAGCTTGATGGCGAGCTAATTCTCGTTTGCTGTCCGCAGGGCGTGCCCGCCGATGGTTGGCGTTACCGCAATCCGCACCAGTGCGTGTGGTTCTCCATCGAGGCCGATTGGGAGGCGCCGAGCTTTAAGATCACCGGGCAGGGCATGCCCCCGATGGTCGATGCCGGCTTTGATTTCTACGCACCGCAGTCCTTTGAGGATGCTGCGGGTCGGCGTTTGATGATCGGGTGGTCTGGTTGCCCCGATGCGACGGCAGAAAACCCGACGGTGGCACGCGGGTGGCAGTGCGCGTTGACGGTGCCGCGAGAGCTGAGCATACGCGATGGTAAGCTCTGTCAGCAGCCGGCGCACGAGATTGAGAAGATGCGCGGCGACTGCGTTCGCGCGACAGGCGGTGAAACCGTTGAGGAGCCGGGCCGCCTGTTTGATCTTGTGGTTTCCTGTGAGGGCGCCCAGGTGATCGAGCTCGAAATCCGCAAGGGTGTCTTTGTGCGCTATGCAGACGGGATGCTTACCCTCGACATGGGTGACGAAGGCTATGGGCGCGACCAGAGGTCGATCGAGCTCAGCGAGCTTCGCGACCTGCGCGTGCTTTCGGACACTACGATGGTCGAGATTTTTGCAAATGGCGGCGAGGCGGCACTTACGAGCCGTACCTATTCGCCGGCGGTTCCGGCGATGGAGCCGCACGCCGAGGGTGCGGCATCGATGAATTTCTACCGCCTCGTGCATTAACCGTGCGTGGAGCACGATTGGATTTGCTGGACGGAATGTGTCGCAGTTGTCGCGGCCAACTACCGCTTACCGCATATAGCGATCGTTTGCGGAATAAGTAACCCTCCTTAATAAACCGTGTGGAATCCTAGATAAGCACGGAGTTTTCCAGGGAGACGCTGTCCTTTGTTGTGTGCAAGGGGCGGCGTCTCTTTGGCGCTTGGACGCCGTTGTGCAACAGTGCGGCGGCGCGTGCCATGTATTGAAAAGCCAATGTCGAGATGGGTCGTGATAATAATGGGCAAGTACGTAATCGTGGTTGAGTCTGGGTCGGATGTGACGCCGGAGCTCTGCGAGCGCTACGGCATCGTGCGCGTGCCCATGCATGTCACGATTGGTGACGAGACCGTCGAGGACGGCTCGATCGATCCGCTCGAGATTTATTCGCGCTGCAACGAGTTTGGCGTGATGCCCAAGACCAGCGGCTGCGCGCCTGCGGATTTTGCTCACGTGTACGACCGCATTCACGCTGAGCAGCCCGATGCGACTATTCTGCATCTCGCGTATTCCGAGGCCACGACCTGCTCGCATCAATCATCGAAGATCGCCGCCAAGGGTCGCGACTACGTGTTCTCTATGGACACGCGCTTTGTCTCGGTAGGCCAGTCGCTCGTTGTCGTCGAGACCGCCAAATACATCGAGGCTCACCCCGATGCCACCGTCGACGAGATCTTTGCATTTACGAATTCCGTCATGGACCGCGTGCTGCTGGGCTTTGTTCCTACCGATCTTGCCTTTCTTAAGGCGGGCGGTCGCTTGTCCAACGTCGCATTCCTTGGCGCCCATCTGCTAAAGATTAAGCCCTGCATTGAGGTGACGGGCGGCAAGTTCGTGGCGACCAAGAAGCTCCGCGGCTCTATGCTCAAGTGCGCCCGCGCCTTTATTGACCACATGGTTGCGAAGGGCGAGATTGACTACTCGCACATTGGCCTGGCGTATTCGGTGGGCCTTTCCCAGGAGCTGCGCGATGACATGGAGGTCTATGCGCATGATCTGGGCTTTAAGGACGTTACCTGGACTCAGGTCGGCGGCGTCATCTCGAGCCATTGCGGCCCGACCGCCTTCGGTGCGGTGCTCACGCTTAAGGCGTAAAGGCCGCAGGCGAGCGTTCTTCAGCCTGACATCTCGACGTAGCCCCCAGCCATGGTGATGGGGGATAGATTAAAACGTGCCGTTCTAGTCCGAGACGTTTAAACGCAAACGCATGGGCTAGAATGACTCTGGCATTTTAATTGGTTGCATCCAAGGAGAGGCAAGGTAGCGCGAATGGCAGAAATGACGCTTGAGGGTGTGGACGCTCGTCCCGAGGACTCTGCGTTTGCCCTTGGCCGCGTGCATTCGATCGAGACGATGGGAACGGTCGACGGACCCGGCATCCGCTTTGTGGTGTTTGTTCAGGGCTGTCCCATGCGCTGCGCGTATTGCCACAATCCTGATACCTGGTCGGTCAACGGCGGCACCATGGTGACCGTCGAACACCTGATGGATGAGTTCCAGAGTAACCACGAGTTCTATCGCAGCGGTGGCATTACGGTGTCCGGCGGCGAGCCGCTCCTGCAGCCCGAGTTTTTGGCCGATCTGTTTCGTGCTATGCATAACAACCCCGATGGCCGTGTACATACCTGCCTAGATAGCTGTGGCTATGCATTTGACCCCAACCACCCCGAGAAGTTCGATGCCGTGCTCAACGAGACCGACATGGTACTGCTCGATATTAAGCATGCCGACCCGGTCGAGCATAAAAAGCTGACCGGTTGCGATCCCGCACGCATCTTGGCGTTCGGCGATGAACTTGCACGTCGCAAGATCAAGGTCGTTATCCGCCACGTGGTGGTGCCGGGCATTACCGACACGGTGGAGGAGTGCGAGAAGCTCGGTCGCCTCATCGCTCCATGGCACAACGTGGTGGGCCTGGAAATGCTGCCGTATCACACGATGGGTGTCGTCAAGTACGAGCAACTGGGCATTCCCTATAAGCTTGAGGGCGTACCTCAGATGGATACCGCGCGCATGCCCGAGCTGCGCAATGCCGTTATGGCCGGTATGAAAAAGCGCCGCGCGGAGCTAAAAAACGCCATCGGCTAGCGAGCCATTTTCTCCCCCAAGGGCACTCATTGGGGACAGACTTAAATGAGTGCCCCCGGGCACCAAGTTGATTGCTAAAGAGCCCCGTCAAGTTGCGGTGGAATAGTTCTTGTGTATCGGCTTATGCCGCCCAAACAGGAACTATTTCACCGCAACTGCGTTTTGGGCGGAGATGCGCAACAGAATCGTGCCATTTGGATAAATACGCTTATGGTTTCTTTAAAGACACCTTAAACGCCGCTGAATATCTTTGGAAAGAAATGCCTGCTCGGTATTATGCTGCTCGTATATGAACGGTAGCAATCAGGAGACCACGTGCGAAACGACGCATCGCGGGACGAGTATGTGCCGCAGCATAGCAGCAGATATGAGACGAAGGGCACGTCTTCGCGTGGCCTTGCCGACGCTCGCATCCGCGTGACGAAGATTGCCGCCATTGGGATGCTGACGTTGGCGGTTATTATCCTCGGAATTACCGCCAAAACCTACGCATCGGAGCGAATGGCACACTCAGATGCGTCAACGGTACAGATGCAAAACAAAAAGGGCTCTGAATCTAAAGCCACCGCAAGCCAAACCCTGTCGACAGCGAGTCTCAAGACGAGGCTTTCGAAGGCGGACTTTAACGATATTCCCTCAGGCGATACCGTGCAGACCTTCTCGCTGGTTGATGACCAGATCCCCGCCCTGGAGGATGAGGGCCTCGCCGCGCTCCAAGATGCCCTTGATCAGGCCAAGGAATTGGGCGATGTGGGCGTGGTGTTCTACGACCTGTCAAGTGGCAAGGGCGTGACGTATAACGCCGATGTCGAGGTTTACGGTGCGAGTAGTTATAAGGCGCTCTATGTGCTCTACGTCTGTGAATCCCTGGTCGAGACAGGGCAAGTATCGCTCGATGATACTCTGGGCACCTATGGCGGCTACAGTATGGGCTGGCTGACGGTTCGCGAACTCATCGAGGCCTCGGTCGTTAATTCGGACAACGATTCGTTTATTGCGTTACGCGCGGCGTTTGACCGTGTCGGTTACGAGGATTGGATTGTCGGTCTTGGCATCGATTACGATACCGCACTCGATCCGATGAGTGATTTTCCCACTTATTGCCCGCGCACCTCGGCCAAGTTGTGGCGCGAGATGAGTGAGTATTTGAGCAGGGGCAGTGAGACCTCCCAGTGGTTATCTGAACTGCTGTCATCAACATCGCGCTCATTTATCCGTGATGGCATTGCGGACGACCAAGCTTTGGTGCGCAACAAGGCAGGCTGGATTAGCGAGGATGGTTGCTATTCGACATGCGATGCGGGCCTTATCGACATCAATGGCCGTACCTATGTCATGAGCGTCATGACATCGATGCCGTGGAGCGACCGCTCGAGCGAGGTTACGGCTGCGATTGCAAAGGCTCTGTTTGATACGCGAGCTGCACTGGCCTAGCGTGTTCGTTTGACGAGGTCAAACAAAATGCTGGTACCATACCGTGGTTGAGAATTTCGTATAGGTTTGGGGAATGGCATGGCTACCATCGCGATTATCGGTGCACTCGAAAAAGAGATCATGCAGATTAAGGAAGAGTTGAGTAACGTTTGCATGGTACAGGAGGCGGGCTTGAACGTTGTGACCGGCGGGCTCGACGGCCTGTCGATTGTCGCCACGACGGCGGGTATGGGCACGGTAAACGCTGCCGCCGCAACACAGCACCTCATTAGCAAGTATGCTCCACAGGCAGTTGTGCTTTCGGGTATCGCGGGCGGTTTGAACCCCAAGCTCCATATCGACGACGTGGTCATCGGCAAATGCCTGCGCTATCTGGATACCGATACTGCGCTTATCGCCGAGTCTGCACCGGGGCTCGAGGAGTTTGGCTCGACGCCTGCGCTGGTCGATATTGCTGCCGATGTGCTTGCTGAGCGTGGGTTTGTTGATGCTTCGACAAATGCAGCAGCTTCGAACGAGGGCGCAAAGCAGTTCCTGGTCGGCACGATTGCCACGGGTAACCGCTTTGTGACGGGCGCCGCCATGCGCAACGACGCTATCGAGGCGACGCATGCCGATTGTGTCGGCATGGAGGGCGCGGCAATTGCCCACGTCGCAACCAAAAATGGTGTCGATTGCCTGGTGCTGCGCGCTATCAGCGATAATTGTGACGAGGCGTACGATGCGATTTGCGACCGCGAGTTCGACCTGTTCGAGTATGCCCGCACCGCGAGTGGCATTACGCTCGATATCGTTCGCCGTATCGCTGCTATCTATTAGCGCGCTTTTTTTGTAAGAACCTACGACCAAGGAGTGTCCATGGCCGATTCCATTAACTACCAGCTTGCCAAGTTCGTTGCCAGCTATGGCAAGGTTTCGCAGATTCCCGAGTCCACTTGCCCCGAGGTGAGCTTCGTCGGCCGCTCCAACGTGGGCAAGTCGTCGATCATGAACAAGCTTTTTGGCCGCAAAAACCTCGTCAAGGTTTCGAGCACACCGGGCAAGACGAGCAACATCAACTTCTTTGAGGCTGACGACGTGCACTTCGTCGACCTGCCGGGCTACGGTTTCGCCCGCCGTTCCAAGGCCGAGCGTGACCGCTGGGCCGAGCTCATCGGCGACTTCTTCGACTCCGAGCGCAGCTTTAACCTGGTTGTATCGCTGGTGGACATTCGCCACGACCCCAGTAAGCTCGA
>CABQMC010000058.1 GCA_902465115.1 uncultured Collinsella sp. | reverse complement strand
GAAAGGCCGGCCGAAAGACCCAAGCGCACAACATCGATCATCTCGGACACTTCGCCGAGCGACACTCGCGCCGGGCCGCCCGCTCCAACCGCGCCCTTCACTCGCGCGGTCAGGGCATCGACCACCGAGCGACCCGCGGCAGCGACCAGCACCGCCTCGCGCTTGCAGGCCCCTGCGATCTTGCGTGCATCCGCCCGATCCAAACCCGTCGCGACAAATACACTCAGGGCGCACAGGCAAGCCGCAACTGCAACCGGGGCGCTCATAGCTTCACCCGCATAATGCGCCGGATAACCACCAGGGCAACGGCGTTGAGGGCAAGACCCAGCACCACAGTGCCCGCGCCGGCAGGCGTCGCAAGACCGCGACGAAAATCTGCCGAAAGCAGCGCCAACACCGCGCACATGCCCGTCGGCATCGCCGCGACCATATGCGCAGACATGCGAGCCTGCGACGTCTTAACATCCAGGCGGCGCTTGAGCTCAATGCGCTCCCCCACCATGCTCGACGCCTCGGACAGTAAGTCGGCAAGCGGAGCACCGGTGCGCTGAGACACCTTAAGCGCCAAGGTCACAAGCGAAAGGCCAGGGGCGTCGATGCGCACGAGCAAGTCATCGAGCGCGTCGGTCGCCGAGATGCCGCAATCGATTGCCGCCGCCACCCGCAAAAACTCGGTATGCACCGGTTCTTGCGCATGAGCGCCCACAAAGCGCATGCCCTGGGCCAGTGAATGTCCCGAGGCAAGCGACATGGAAAGTGCGGTAAACGCCTCGGGCATGGTCTCTTCTGCATCGTGTTGCTCGCGCCGGCTCTCAAAGCCATCCCGAGCGGCGCCAACGGCAAACGGAGCAACAAGTCCCAAGGCAAATCCGAGGGGCGATAACGACACCATCGTTAGCAAAACGCAGCAGACACCGCTCGATAGCAGCAGAAACGCCAAACGCCCCGAAGCATCCTCGATCACGAGGCCAAGGCGATGCGCCGGAGCCAGCGATGCCCACGAACGGGCGATCTTTTTCAGCAGATCGTTTTCCACCAGCTCACGCGGCAGCTTCTCTGCCACCGTCTCGAGCACCTGACGCGCCAGCTCCGCCGGCGGTATCTGCGGCACACGAGGTTCCGCCCCGCACGCCGTCGCGACAGAAAACGCTGCTAAACCCCCTACGACGAGGGGCACAGCGACCTCCATTCGTCCACCTCCTCTTGTGTGAGCGTCCCCGACCGCAGGCCTTCTGCGATAAACGGCGGCTCGCGGTCAAGCGTCCAGGTGCGCTCGGCGGCATCGAAAGTCACATAGCGCTCGAGCTCTACGCCGCCCGACGCGGCGCGACGCACCCCCGAATACGAGGAGACGAAACGCCTGCCATCGGCGTGGCGCTCAGACATCACGATGCCGTCGAGCGCCATGGCAATCTGCTCCTCGATGAGCTCGCTCGGCAGATCGATGCCATAACGTGCAAGCAACGTCAGACGTACCACGGTCTCCTGTTCTGAGCCCGCATGAAGTGTGGTGAGCGACCCGTCGTGGCCCGTGTTCATGGCCTGCAACATGTCGCAGCACTCGGCACCGCGCACCTCACCCACCACGATGCGGTCGGGGCGCATGCGCAGGGCATTGGTCACCAGGTCGCGGATCGTCACCGCGCCCTCGCCCTCAATTGAAGCCTCACGCGCCTCTAGACGCACCACGTGCGGATGATGCGCAAACTTGAGCTCGGCAGAGTCCTCGATCGTCACGATGCGCTCGCCGGTGGAAATCTCGCATGACAACGCGTTGAGCAGGGTGGTCTTACCAGATCCCGTGCCTCCCGCAACAGCCAGGTCCTGTCGCAGCGACACCGCGCACGACAGCAGCTGCGCATACCAAAGCGGCAGCGACCCCAGCCCCACAAGCTCGTCCAGCGAGCAGATGCGGTCCGAGAACTTTCGGATGGTGAGAATCGGTCCGTCAATCGCCACAGGCGGAATCACCGCGTTGACGCGATAGCCCGTTTTGAGGCGGGCGTTGACGATGGGGCTGCGCTCGTCGATACGGCGGCCAAGTGGCGAGATGATGCGGTCGATAAGCACACGGATCTGCTCATCATCCTCAAACGCACGCTCGATGGGGTATAAGACGCCGCCGCGTTCAAAGAAAGCCGAGCGGCAGCCGTTGATCATGATTTCGGTAACGGTGTCGTCCTCGATGAGCGGCTGCAACGGCCCCAAGCCCACCACGTCATCCAAAATCTCGTCGATGATAGTCTCGCGCTCGGGCGTCGCGAGATCGGTCGGCTCCTCAACATTGAGCGCCGCCTCCACCGCAGGACGCAATTCCGAGCGGGCAAGTGCCGGGTCGATATAGGCGCTGATACGCGCCACTTCGTCGTAACCCATGCGGTCCATCACGGCGCGCTTGGTGCGTCGTTTCACCGCGCGGCGATGCCCCGCATCTACAGGCGCTGCCGCCGCTGCAGCGCCGGCAGCCTTAATCCTCGTTTGCAGGCTCATCGCTGATCACCCTCGCGCGACCAGGGAAGGCGGATACGCGGGCGTTCGGTGCGCATTGCACGGTCGGCGACCATATCGCCCCAAGGGCCGACGGCGCACCCCAGTTCCACGAGCATCTCGCGCGTGGCCTCGCGCACGCTGGTCGCAAAAGCGCTGGTCTGCCCCACTGCCTCGTCAGCGCGCCCAAACGCCATGAGCGCGGCGAGATCCTGCCCGCCATCGGCGATACGAATCTTGGAGCTCAACGCACAGGCAATCTCAAAGCGCATGGCGACGTCCTCGTCTGCCCCGCGCGCACCGAACCGGTTGAACACGGCGCTCATGCGCGTGCGCGGCACACCTACTCGACTTGCCAGTTCAATGACGCGCGACGCCGATGTCGCGGACGACACCGCCGCATCGCCAACGACCAGGCAACGGTCGCTCGCCGCCACCGCAGCCGCCACGGCATCGCCCCAAAAGACCGAGGTGTCGACAAAGACCACGTCGGATTCGCGACGCAGAACATCAAGCAGTAGCTCCACCGGACGTGCCATGAGCTCGGCTTGCTCGGGCGCCGCGACGGGACCCCAGAGCGTAACGCCCGGCGCCACGCGCATCGATGCGGCTACGATATCTGGCTCGGCGAGCGCGCCCGCCGCCGACGGCTCGATAAGTGCCGCCATATCGCGCGGAGCATCGACGCCTAACAAGTCGTAAAGGTTTCCAAACATCAGGTCCAGGTCGAGCACGGCGGCACGCAAGCCCAACAGCGACGATGTGTGTGCCATGGTGGCAACGATCGTCGACTTGCCGCAACCGCCCGAACCCGAAATGGCGCAGATGACCGGAGCTCGGTGCGGCGAAGCGGCAGCGTCTGCCGGCGGCATCGGAGGCGGCGGGGCGGGCGTCGGCGGCAGCGTCCCCGTCTCCCCCGCCGCAACCACACGCTGCGTCCAAGCCGGCATGGCAGCTTGTTCGGTCTGCGAGGCAGGCTCGTTCTGCACAATCTGCTCATGCTGCATCAGCGACAACTCGCCGCACCCGGCAAAGCCCTCAACTTCGTCGAGTTCATCCGCCAGATTCACGCCGTGCACGTATCCCAAATCTACAGCCGGGGAGTCGCCAGCATGCTGCACCGGCTCTCCGGCATCATCGTATGCAAGGGGATCCCGGGGGCACCGACCATGCTCGGCTTCCGCTTTTCCACAATCATCAACACGCGGGCCTCTTGTAGCGCGAGGCGCCCCGGGTTCCCTATCAACAAAAGCATCGGGCTCAATCGTCAGACACCGGTCGTAATCAACCGTTCCCTCGCCCGCGCGCCCGTTGCCGCATATGCTGCGCGCAGCGATAACCTCGGTCGCCCCCGCGCGAAACAGCCCCTCGATATCCGAAGGATCGAGCGTCTCTATCAGTACGACCACGCGGCTCACACGGCCCTCGGCCGTCAGGCGTGCAACAGTCTTTCGCACGTCTTCGGCATCGAACAGGGCTGCCGCGATAATCGCCGCCCCGCGACGCGACGGAAACGCCCGCGCCATGGACACCAGCCCATCCAGGTCGCCCACGCGAAGCACCTGCGCGCCCGCATCGCGACCCTCGACTTCCCGCTGCAGCAATCCGTAATCACCACACGCGCAGCATGCAAGCCAGATCGCCTTCATCACTCGTCGCCTCCGCTCTTTTTGCCGCGCACCGTGGCGGGAATCGTCAAACTGACCGTCCCCTTGCCCGAGGCCCCCAGCAATTCCTTAACGTCTTCGGGGTCGGCCGCCAGCGTCACCCATTCGATCTTGCCTTCACGCGTGGCGCCGGCATCTTCGCTGGTATCGATTACGCGCGCGCCGCACAGCCGATCGGTCACGCCGTCCTTTTGCACGTACACGTCCACGTAGCTGCCCACGCCCGTGGCGCCCCCGACCGAATGCTCGGCATCGACCGCCACCGAAACGGCGACCTTGCCTTTGGGCACCTCGAGCGTGTGGGTTTCGGCCTTGGTGTAGACATCGCAAATCACGGCATTTTTAGGGATGCGCGAGGTCGTCACGTCGCCGCGCACCTGGCGCAGCTCGGTCGCCGCATCGCGCGGCAACAGGCTCGCCAGCCATTCCTGGGTTATGACATTGGTCTCGTCGAGGGTCTCGCCCACATCGATATCACGCGCCGCGACGCACACCTCGACGCGATCGCCGCCATACTTGGCCAGCGTCTCGGCCTGGACCTGCTCAGCCTGCGAGCGAATCGACGATGCGTAGACCATGCAGAGCAGCGCGGCGAGCACACCCGCGATTAGACTGATGGCGATGCGCTTGCTCTTGTTCACGGCCGCTCCTCTCAAGGTAGCACCGGGCGGATGCCCGTAGCACCATTGTCCGAGCGGGCAAGCAGCAAAACGGTGCGATCGCGATCTTGGTTTTGAGTGTCAAACCAATTGCCGACCAAAAGCTGACCGGCCCGTCAAGCTCGTGGCAAGGTTTTGGTCAGCACGTCAGCAAAACGCACGTTTAGGGGCGCATCGGCAATAAAAAAGCCGCCTCCCGTACCATTGGGAGACGGCTGTCATAGGTAGATTCAATTACAGATGGACATCGGGATCGAGCATCTGAGCACTCACACGCATGGATGACGCCAGGTTTTGGAACGTCTCCAGGCGCAGGCTGTCGATTTGCCCGGCATCCTCGGCCTCGCGAACGGCGCAGCCCGGTTCGTGGGTATGCGTGCAGTCGCCAAACCGGCACGCACGCGACGCCTCGACGATCTCGGGAAACGCGCGTGCCAAGCCCCGCTCATGCCCCACGAGCGGCAGACTGCGCAGGCCCGGCGCGTCAGCAATAACGCCGGCTTCGCCCGGCAGCGCCACCATCACGCGCGCGACCGTGGTGTGGCGACCCTGGTCATCGCGCTCACGTACGCCGCCGGTCGCCAACGTATCGTGACCCAGCAGCGCATTGAGCAGCGTCGACTTGCCGGCACCCGATTCACCCAGGATCATGGCGCAGCTCCCGGCGGGAACGCAGGCGCGAACCTCGTCCAGGCCACGGCCCTCGGCAGAGGATGTCACGATTACGCGCACGTCCGGACCCACCAAGCGGTGCACGCGGTCCAGATCGCGCTCGAGCTCGGCGGCCTCGCAACGGTCGGCCTTGGTGAGCACCACCACCGGCTCGGCATCGCAGTCGAGTGCCAACACCAGCGAGCGCGCCACGCGGTCGAGCAGTACCTCGCCGGCGCCGAGCGCCTGCACGATCAGCACGCTATCCACGTTGGAGCAAAGCACCTGACGCTCGCCGCGAGCGCGTCCGCGCCAGCGCTCAAAACTCGTGCGGCGTGGCAGCACGCACTCGATCACGCCCATGTTGTGCCCGGGCGCACGACGCACCGCCACGCGGTCGCCCACGGCGGGCAGCAGAACCTCGTCCTCGCCACGCGACTTGGCAAACCCCACGGCATGCTCGGCACGAAAGGTGTCATCGGCAGCCGCCACCAGCGGAAACCCACGATCCAGGCGCACCACGGCACCAAGCTGCATCTGCTCGGGCTCCTCGGCCCGAGCACAAAAATCATCGAAGGCAGCCTGCTGAGCCCCATCGATAGGCAGGTCGTCGAACGCCGGAACATCCTGCAGCGCGTCGAGCCCCGGCACGCTTGCCAGCAGTTCCTCGGCAGACGCGGGGGCTTCGGTCGCGAGCTTCCGACGACGATCGCGCTTAGCCCGCGCCCCCGTCGTCTTTTTCTTCGCCTTAGCCTTCGCCTTGCCCACAAGCGCCTCCCAGCACCACAAATCACAACTGAGCAGGTATTTTAAATCAAAAAGAGCTGGCCGGGCAAAGCCCGACCAGCTCACATACTTTCCCTCAGCCCTTTTCATCCGCACGGGAGAAAAGCCAGCAAGGATACCGCAGGGCCCGCCCGTCGGGAGGGGTTATCAGCCAATTCGTTGAAGTAAGGCTGCGAAGGCCGCGGGGCCGGGAGGGGTTTCCTAAGGGCACATCCCGCAGCCGCAAAGCGGCGAGGACGTGCCCGTGGAAACCCCGCAGGCGGTCGGGCCCGGACAGGTGCGTTACTCTTTCTCCACGGCGCGCATGATCGCCTTGTAGATCTCCATCAGCGGGATGATCAGGAAGGCAAGGCCCAGCGCGGCGATAACGCCCTTGAGCTCAAGCGTCACGGGGCCAAAGAACATCTCGGCAAGCGTCGGCTGCACGGTTACGATCACCGTCAGCACCAGCGCCAGCGCGGCAGAGGCCCACAGCCACTTGTTCTGCTTCTTCATGCTAAACAGCGACGCACGACGGCTGCGCATATTGAAGCAGTGGAAAATCTCGACCATGTTGAGCGTGATGAAAGCCATCATCACGCCTTCCTCGTCGGCATTGCCGGCGATCATATCGGCGATGTGGATGTAGCCCATGTCAAAGTACACGCCCACAAAGAAGCTCGCCAGCACCAGCACAGTGATGATCAAGCCCTGGACCACGCAGTCCAGGCCCATATTGCCGGCAAAGACACCATCCTTGGCGTTGCGCGGCTTGCGCTTCATGATGTCGCCCTCGGCATCCTCCATGCCCAGCGCGAGCGCGGGGAAGCAGTCGGTGACCAGGTTCACCCACAGCAGCTGCACCGGCTGGAAGATGGTAAAGCCGATGAGCGTGGCGATAAACACCGAGAACACCTCGGCAAGGTTAGCCGAAAGCAGGAACTGGATGACCTTGCGGATATTGTCGTAGATGCGACGGCCCTCTTCGCAAGCACCGATGATGGTGGCGAAGTTGTCGTCGGCAAGCACCATGTCGGCAACGTTCTTGGTGACGTCGGTACCGGTGATGCCCATGCCCACGCCGATGTCGGCGCGCTTGATGGACGGGGCGTCGTTGACGCCGTCGCCCGTCATGGCCACGATCTGGTCGCGCGACTTCCAGGCCTCGACGATGCGGGTCTTGTGCTCGGGCTGGACGCGAGCGTACACGCCGTAGTCCTCGATGTGCGCGTCGAGCTCCTCGTCGCTCATGCGATCGAGGTCGGCACCGGTGATGGCATGGCTGCGATCGGTGACGATTCCCAGCTGCTTGGCAATGGCCACGGCCTCGACCACGGTGCGGGCACCCATAACGGCATCGCCGCCGGCAAACACGCCCTCGCGGGTGGTGCTGCCGTCCTCGCTGACGGTCAGCAGGCCCTTCTGGTTGGTCTCGATGCCGGTGGTGGTCTTGACGAGGTTGCTCTCCGAGCCCTGGCTCACCGAGACGATGACACCGGTGTGGGGGTAGAAGGTCTCGCTGCCCTCCACCTGCACGAACTTGCCCTCTTCGTTCTTGACCGTGTCGCGGCAGATCAGGCCGTTTTCCCGGATCTCCACCGGGGCCTTGCAGAAGCGGAAGCCCACGCCCTCGAGCTTGGCATAGCTGACCTCGTACGCAGAGGCGCTGATGCAGCTCTCGTCCCGGCGGGCATAGCAGGTGACATGGCGGGCACCGTTGCGGATGGCGGTGCGGGCGCAGTCCATGGCCGAGTTGCCCACGCCGATGACGGCCACGTCATCGCCCAGACGGAAGGCCTTGGAGTTTGCCAGATAGTCGATGCCGAAAGCCACGTTGCCAAGGCTCTCGCCCTTGATGTGCATGGCGTTGGCCTTCCACAGACCGGCACCGATGAACACGCTCTTGTAGCCGTCGCGGAACAGGTCGTCGATGGTGATGGTCTTGCCGATGGTGGTGTTGGGCCGTACCTTGATGCCCTTGAGCTCCAGATGGCGGTACTGGAAATCGTCCAGCACACTGTCCGGCAGGCGGTAGTTGGGGATGCCGTAGCGCATCACGCCGCCGATCTTATCCCGGGCGTCAAAGATGGTCACATCGTAGCCCCAGCGTGCCAGCAGCACCGCGATGGTCAGGCCTGCCGGGCCGGAGCCCACCACAGCGGCCTTCATGCCGTTTTTCGGGGCAGGGCCTGCGGTCATCTTGTTGGCATAGGTGGTGGAGATATAGTCCTCGATGATGGAAAAGTGCACCGGGTCGTGGCTGGGCATCCGGTTGCGGATGCAGTGACCCTCGCACTGCTTTTCGTGGTTGCACACCAGACTGCATACAGTGGTCAGGGGGTTGTTTTCAAACAGCATCCGGCCCGCAGCGTCCATCTGGTTTGCCTTGAGCAGACGGATGACCTCCGGGATATTGGTG
>CABQMC010000057.1 GCA_902465115.1 uncultured Collinsella sp. | reverse complement strand
TGCGGAACTCGCGATAAATCTCACAGGCCGCGCACGGGCCCCTGTGGGCGAGCAAGCTGCGGAAACCCAGTCGGACCAGAGTAATGTCGGCTGAAAGGAAATCTGGCTGATGAACTATTCGCGACAAAGACTCGATAGGCAGCCCCTCTATGCCCTTTTATAAGTTGCGGTGAAATAGGGACTGAATTTGGAGTTGAATCGTTTAAACAGTCCCTATTTCACCGCAACTTATGGGAGGGATAGAAAAAGGCGGGGGCTCCTGGTGGAGTCCTCGCCTTATGTACAGAGGGCGATGTTATTCGCGTACCGTGGAATTAGACCAAGCGGGCGTTGATCGTCTTGGCGATCTTGGCGGCGTCGGTGGAACCCTTGACGGTGGCACGGAAGTCCTCGTCCATGAGCGCCTCGGCGACCTTGGACAGGATCTTGAGGTGCGTGGTGCCGGCCTGGGCACCGGGGATGAGCAGGGCGATAGCCACGTTGACGGGAGCGCCGTCCATGGTGTCCCAACCGGTCACGCCGGACTCGTCCTTGACGACGATAACAGCAGCCTCGGTAATGGCGTCGGACTTGGCATGCGGGATGGCGAAGCCCTCCATCATGCCCGTGGTGCCCTCGGCCTCGCGGGCCAGGAAGGCGTTCAACACGGCGTCGGCGTCGCTGGCGATACCGGCCTTGACAGCCTGGTTGGAAACGAAGCTCAGAGCCTCGTCACGAGAAGCGAAGTCCTCGGCAACAAAGACATTCTCGACCTTAACGAAGTCGGCAGCCTCGGCCTTGGGGGCCTCGACGGCAGCGGCCTTGGGAGCCTCAACCGGCTTGGCTGCAGGAGCGGCCTTCTGATTCTTCTCGAAGTCGTACTTCTTGAAGGCCACGAACAGGATGCCACCGACCACAGCGCCGATGAGGATCGCGAGGACCCAAAGCGGACCGTTCTCGACAACGGGCAGGACCAAGAAGCCACCGTGAGGCGCCGGATCGTGAACGTTGAACATAATGGTCAGGATCGAAGCGATAGAGGAACCGAGCATCATGATGGGCATGACGGGCCAGATGTTCTTGGTCATGAACGGAATGGCGCCCTCGGTGATGTGGGTGCAACCAAGGATGAGGTTGACGACACCGGCGTCGTGATCCTCCTGGCTGAAGTACTTCTTGCCGACAACGACGGCAAAGGTGGTGATCAGCGGCGGAACGATGCAGGCGGCGGAGACGGCAGCCATGAAGTTGGTGCCGAAGTTGTAGGTATCGGTGCCAACACCGGCGGCCAAAGCCTCGGTGAGCATAGCGGTACCGGTGACGTAAGCAGCCTTGTTGACCGGGCCGCCCATGTCAAAGGCGCACATGCAGCCAATGGCAAGACCCAGTACAACGGCGCCAGAGGCGGACAGACCCTTGAGGAAGTCCATCATGGCGGTGTTGATGGCAGCCATGGGGCCGGAAATGCCGAGCATGACCAGGCCGACGATAGCCGTCGAGAACAGCGGGTACAGGAAGATAGCCTTGAGGCCGTCCAGGTTCTTGGGCAGACCGGCAAAGACCTTCTCGAGCAGCAGGATGACATAACCGGCGAGGAAGCCACCGACGATGCCGCCCAGGAAGCCGAAGCCCACGCCGGCGCCACCGGCGTCGATCATGCCGGTCTCGGCGTTAACAGGCAGGCCCTGGATGGCGATCATACCGGCAACAAAGCCGGGGACGAGCGCCGGGCGCTTGCCGATGGACTCGGCGATGTAGGCGGAAAGCACCGGAACCATGAGGTTCATGGCGATGCCGCCGATGATCTTGAGCATCGCAGCAAAGCTGTTGTAGTCAGACGCCGTCGAATCGAAGGACGTAATGCCCCACAGGAACGAAACGGCGGTCAGAACACCACCAGCAACGACGAAGACCAGCATGTGGCTGACGCCGTTCATGAGGTGCTTGTAGATGATGTGGCCGATGGACTCCTTCTCCTCGACCTCGTCCTCGACATCGGCAGCAGCCGCAACCGTGTCGTCGCCCTTGGCGGCGAGCGCGCGGTCAATCAGCTTACCGGCGGCCTCAACGGACAGGGCCTTGGAAACACCAACGGAAACCATGGGCTTGCCGGCGAAACGCTCGGCCTGGACATCCTTGTCGGCTGCGACGACGACGGCCTTGGCACCAGCGATCTCACTCTTGGTGAGCTCGTTCTCGACACCGACCTGGCCATGAGTCTCGACCTTAATGGTCAGACCGCGCTCGGCAGCTGCCTTCTCCAGCGCCTCCTTCGCCATGAAGGTGTGCGCAATGCCGGTCGGGCAACCGGTCGCGGCGATGATGTCAAACTTAGCCATGTGTCCCTCCTTCTTGAGTACAGCGCCCGCGGGCGCTCCCCTACACGCGCTTCGATGCGCGTTTTTCCACAACTGAAAGATACCAACCTACCGTCCGCGTGAGAAGAGCTAAGGTGCAAATCTCCGGTGAAAGGTTCTTTCATAACCGTAAACGGTAAGTGAAAGTTTACCATCAACACTTGAAACGGCAAGGTGTATCTTGTAATTGAAAATGCCCGTATACTATGGCATTGCAAATCAAGCTAGATTTTCATGCCAACCAGGAGCCATCCATGACCGATAGTAGCAAGAGCGCACTTTCCCTCATTAGCACCCATCAGGGATACAGCGAGTCCGAGCAGCGCATTGTCGACTATATATTGGAGCACCAGTCCGAGGCGCCACGCCTCACGGCCGCTCAGCTCTCGCGCGCCGCCGCCACGTCCGAGGCGACCGTTTCGCGCTTCTGCCGCAAGCTTGGCTTTGGTAGCTTCCGCAGCTTTCAGTTTTCGTTGGCGAGGGATTTGGAAAGCCAGCGTAACGAGGGCCTGACTGACGAGGTCTCGCTCGACAATATGGAGCAGAGCCTCAAGAACATCCTGGCTGCCAAGGTGAGCGAGCTTAATGCGACCATCGACGGTATCGACCACGATACGCTGGCGGCTGTTGTGCATGCCCTTAAGCATGCAGGGGTTATTGAATTTGCGGCTGTGGGCAATACGAACGCGGTCGCGCTCGATGCGACGTTTAAGTTTTCGCAGCTGGGCCTACGCTGCATGGCGAGCACCATTAGCGAGACATCAATCGGCTTTGCGCTCACGTTGCGCCCGGGTGACGTCATCGTGCTAATCTCAAACTCCGGCAAATCGCGCCGACTGAATCGCATGGCAAAAGCGGCTCGCAACTGCGGCGCAACCGTAGTCGTCATCAGCAGCGACAGTAAATCCCCGCTCGCGCGCCTGGCAGACTACACTTTTAACACCGTCAACCACGAAGCGCTGCTGACAACGGGCGACTTTGCGTTCTCTAAGATCAGCGCCACGATGATCATCGAAGTCATCTACAACTTCCTGCTGCCCGAGATTGAAGACGCTCGCGAGCATATCAGCTACTACGAGGAGCTCATCCAGCCGGATAAGGTCGTTGAGTAAAACGCGTAGTGGGACAAAAATTTCAGTCTATTTTGTCCCACCAACACCGCTGATACGACCTAACCTCGAGCTTCTTCGAGCATCTGCTTCGCGTGCGCCAGGCTTGCCTCGGACTGATCGCCGCTCAGCATGCGGGCGATCTCGGCGGTACGCGTTTCGCCGGTTACCTCGTCCAAATGCGTCTGGGGAACATCGCCCGGTTCCTTGCTGACGACATAATGCTTGTCAGCCATGACGGCGACCTGCGCCAAGTGGGTTACGACAATCACCTGATGCGTAGCGGCGAGATCTGCCAGCACGCCCGCGAGCGCACGCGCCGTGGAGCCACCGACACCAGCATCGACCTCGTCAAACACCAGCGTATCAACACCGTCCGCGTTACCGAGGACGACCTTGCTTGCCAGCATGACGCGGCTGAGCTCGCCGCCCGACGCAATGCGGCGCAGGGGACGTGGCGTCAAGCCGGCGCCGCTGCGGTATAGCAGCTCGTAGCTCGAAGGACCAACGGGCGTCCACTCAGCACGGGGAAGATCGCGCGACTCCCAGACGAGCTCGGCGCCACCCATCTCCAAACGAGCCATCTGGCGGCCGACCTCGTGACAGAAGCGCGGGGCCGCCGTATTGCGAGCGCGCTTAAGTGCCCTGGCAGCAGCGAACAGCTCGCGCTCGGCGCTCCCGAGTGCCTCACGCGCCTTTTTGATCTGTTCATCGCCATCATCGACCAGAGACAGCAGTTCTTGCGAGCGATCGCGCATGGCAAAAACATCGTCCATGGTGGGACCCCACTTACGCAACAGGCCCTTGAGGTCGGAATACCGCTCACGCATGCGAGCGAGCTCGCGCGGGTCGAAGGCAACGCCATCACGATAGGCACGAAGCTCGTTCGCGCAATCCTCAAGGGAGATACAGGCATCCGAAAGCGCATCGGCAATGTCGCCCAGTTTGCGATCGACGGTAACCATGCGGGAAAGATCTGCCACAGCGCTGTTCACGGCATCGAGCGCTCCCCCTTCAGAGGCAAGCGATGCATGGGCATCGTTAGCAGTGGCAACCAGCACTTCGGCATGTTCGGAGCGCGGCAGCAGCTCCTCGAGTTCCTCATACTCGCCCGGTTTGGGGTCGACCTCGCCGATGCGCTCGAGGGCAAAGCGCGCCTCCTCGACGCGGCTCCCCTGGGCACGCGAGGCCTCTTCGACACGTCGAACCTCCTTGGCGGCAGCGCGCGATGCTTTAAAGCAGGCGCGGTACGCATCCAGCGCCTCGAGTGCCGGGCGTCCTGCCCATGCATCGACCATCGCAACGTGATGCGCCGGATCGAGCAAGCGCTGGTGCTCGTGTTGGCCGCACAGATCCATCATCACACCAACGCGCTCCGAAAGCTCGCGCACACTGGCGATGCGGCCGTCAATCTTCACGCGGCTGCGGCCCTCGGCAGAAAGGCTGCGCTGAACGGTGAAGCCTTCCGTGTCGTGCGGGCCGTCAAACAGCCGCGCCTCGACGCTCGCCAGCGCCTCGCCCTCGCGCACCGTCGACGAATCCGCGCGCTCACCCAAAATAAGCTTGAGAGCCGAGAGCAGCGCGGTCTTGCCGGCGCCGGTCTCGCCGGTCAGGACAGTCAGACCGGCACTCGGCACCAGCGTCGCCTCGCGAATGAGTGCAATGTTAGAAACCTGCAGCTCATCGATCATGACGGACTCCGTAGAATACGCGGCTTACCGAGTTATAGAAGCTCTCGGGGCCGTAGTCGAGCAGCAGCACATCGCCGGGGCCTCGGCGCACGGCCACGCTCTCGACCGTGCCGTCGCAGGTAATAAACTGTCCATCGATAGCGATCGCCGGAACGCTCGGGCGATCATCGGACATAAAGATTTCGACGACATCACTCGGCGAAGTCAAGAAGGCACGGGCCTGAATGGTGTGCGGCGCAATGGGTACGCAGACCATACCCGTATAGTCGGGGCTCACAATGGGGCCACCTGCACTGAGCGCGTACCCCGTAGAACCAGTCGCTGTGGACACGACCACGCCGTCGCCACGCAGTCGATCGATATGATGGCCGGACACCGTGATGTCGAACTCGACCATATCGGACAGCGGACCGCGGGTAAGCGCCATGTCGTTGAGGGCGAAGGTGCGCACGACATCCTTCGTACCGTCTTCGCGCACGGACACGATATCCGCGGCGATGGTAGCGCGACGGCTCACATGCAGCTCGCCGGACAGGGCGTCGCTCACGACCTGCAGAATGTCGCGCTCCTCGGGACTCGCAGCAGTTAAAAAGCCCAGGTGACCATAGGAAAGACCGAGGATAGGAATCTCGCGATGGTTGAGGATGCGGGCAGCGCGCAGCAACGTACCGTCGCCGCCGAGCGTAATGACCAGATCGGAGCCGTCAATATCAGGCGTGCTCTGAATCTTGGATCGCTGATCGGCAGCCCATGCCACCTCATAGCCCTGGCGCGTCAGCCAAAGCTCGAGCATCAGGCCGCTCTCGACCGCCTCTTGCTTGTAATAATTGGGAACCAGAAAGACCTTCATAGCATTGCAGCTTTCTCGCTCATAACCGATACCTGGGATTGCAGCTCGTCTTGCGTGCGGTCGCCAGATTCAAATCTCGTGCCGTACAGGAAAAACTCAACGTTGCCCTTTGCACCATGAATGGGTGACACGCACACATCGACCGGGAAGAGGCCCTTGGCAGCAAAGAGTTCAACCGCCGCCACGAGTGTATCGCGGCGCACGGCGGGATCGGTCACAATGCCGCCCTCGCCCACCAGCGCCGCCGGAGCCTCAAACTGCGGCTTTACGAGCGTGCAGAATGCACCCGTAGGAGCCAGGCACGCCAGTACCGCATCGATAATGTTCGCGATGCTGGTAAACGAGACATCACACACAGCCAGGTCGATGGCGCCGACATAGCCTAGCTCAGGCAGCTGCGTCACGTTTGTGCGCTCATGCAGCGTCACGCGATCGTCCTGACGCAACGACCAATCGAACTGGGCGCGACCCACGTCCACAGAGACAACGGTCGCAGCTCCGCGCTTGAGCAGGCAATCGGTAAAACCGCCGGTAGAGCAGCCCACATCCAGACAGGCAAGGCCCGTCGGATTGATGCCAAACGCATCAAGCGCCCCTTCACATGCAGCGGCAGGCCCGGGGTTACCTTAAGGCCCGGCGAAGTCAAGCGCTCGCCGCCACTCGAGACCAAGCCGGCCATAAGAGTGCGAAGGGCATCCGCGCGATCGGCGCAGATGCCCTGTGAAATCAGTTCGTCATCGAGACGCACGCGTTTCATGAATGCCATCAACCATTCGTATCCGGAGATGCAGCCTGTCTATCTTGGGACTCGTTTGCCGCATCCTCATCGTATTCCTGCTCGAGCTTGTCGGCCTCACGCGGCGTCAGCTCAAACTTGTCGACCATATCGACCGCTCGGGAGCCCAGCTCAATCGCCTCGTCAAACAAATCGAGCGAACGCTCCAAGGACGTATCCTTGGAGCGAACGGTGGCGATGATCTGGTCCAGGCGATCCGAGATCTCATCGAAGTTGCGGACGGAACCCTCTGGCATGGCTACTCCTCGACGGAGTCGGCCTCGACGGCCTCAGCAGCGTCCGCATCCTCGGCAAGTACACCGGCGGCAGCCTGAGCGGCGACGACCTTGGCGGCCGCCTCTGCAGCCTGCGCCTCCTCGCGAGCACGATCCTCGGCCAGCAGCTCCTGGTACAGGTCCTCGCCCGGCAGTTCCTCGCTGCGAGCGATCTTGCCCAGCACGCCGTTGACGAACGACGCGGACTGGTCGGTGCCATAGGCCTTGGCAAGTTCGACGGCCTCGTTGATCACGATGGCGTCCGAGACCTCCTCGTCGGTGAGGAAACGCATCTCGTAAACGGCGATACGCAGCAGATTGCGGTCGGCGCCGGGCATGCGCATAAGATCCCAGTTCTTGGCAACGGAGCGCAGAGCGCAGTCGATGCGGTCGATATGCTCGTAGGCACCGCGGCACAGCTCCAGCGCATAGGGGTCGAGGGGACCCTTCGAGATCAGGAAATCACCCTCGAGGACGCGCTCGAGCGGGCTGTCCGTGGCCTCGGCCTGGAACAGCAGCTGCAGCGCCTGACTGCGGGCAAGCGTACGCCCGCGATAAACCTTAAGGCTCAAAGGTTACTCCTTGGGGAAAACGAGGCCGTCGATGCAAACGTCAACACGCTCAACCTCAACGCCAACCTGGGCATCGATGGCAGCGACCACGGCAGCGCGAACGGCCTCGGCGAGTTTCTTGAACGGATAGCCAAAGAACACCACGACACGCACGGTGAGTGCGAGCTTGTCGCCAACGACCTCGGCCTCGACAGCCGGCTCGGAAGCCGGGGCCTTGGACGAGAGCATCATGGAGACAAGATTAGTGGCAAGGTCCTTGACGCCAACGGAGGCGATGCCCTCGACATCGGACACGGCGCGCGAGACGATGGCGGTCAGAACATCGGGCGAAATGCCGATGCCGTCAATCTTGATTTCTTGGGGCATGAGTCCTCCTAGAAGAGTTGGTTGCTAGACGCGGGAGACGAACTTGCCGTCGCGGGTGTCAACCTTGATGACCTCGCCCTCGTTGAGGTACATGGGGACCTGGATGACAGCGCCGGTGTCGATCGTGGCCGGCTTGGTGGAACCCTGGACGGTATCGCCCTTAAAGCCCGGGTCGGTCTGGACGATGGTGGTCTCGATGAACATCGGCGGGGTCACGCCCATGAGCTCATCGTCGGCGAAGAGCAGCTGGCAGATGTCGTTCTCGCGCAGCCACTTGGAGTTCTCGCCCACCATGTCCTCGGGAACGGGAACCTGCTCATAGGACTCGTTGTCCATGAAGATGTAGTCGGTGCCATCGTTGTAGAGGTACTGGAACTCACGGGTGGTGAGCATGACGCTCTCGAACTTGGTGCCGGCGTTGCAGGTGTTCTCGACGACGCGGCCGCTCTTGATGTCGCGGGTCTTGTAGCGCACAAACGCGCCGCCCTTGCCCGGCTTGACATGCTGGAACTCGACGATGGTGTAGACCTTGTCCTTGATACGGAGACCGAGGCCGTTCTTGAAGTCGGCGGTAGAAATGGTAGGCATAGCGACCTTTCTTGTTATGGGCAGAACGCACAAACGTCCAAATTACATACGACAGAAATTATACACTTGCAGACGGCGCCTGCGGCGAGCGCATAAAAAGAG
>CABQMC010000056.1 GCA_902465115.1 uncultured Collinsella sp. | reverse complement strand
GAACATAACGCAAAGGCCGCACTTGATGCCGCTCAGGCAGACCTTGATGCTGCGACGCCCGCCTACACCGCGGTGCTCAATGCCTACAACGAGGCGAAGGCAAAACGCGTAGCCGCCGAGCAAGCCCTGAAGGACGAGATCGCCCGCCAGGAGCAAGAGGCAGCGAAGGCCGAGCAGGCCAAGATCACGCAGGCTGCCGCTAAGCCGGTTGCTGGAAAGCCGTCTACCGGCAACGCCAAGACGGCCGCCAACTCGGCACTTCCCACCACAGGCGACAATGCCGCGCTCGCCGGTGAGACGTTTGTCATCGGAGGCGTCGTGCTTGTAGCCGCCGGCGTCTTCCTAACCGACAAGAAACGTCGTCAGGAGTAGGGATTTCGGGAGGACGGCTTCTCCTCCCTCCCACTGCTTCGCAAACCCTGCTCAGCATGCGCCGGGGTGCCCATCTCGCGGGCGCCCCGGCGTTTTACGTTGTATAGCCGGGGCATCTGCTCCGAGATTGTCTCGATCTGTAACATCTAGCAGGCAAAACAGTCCCCAGATGTTACAGATCGAGACGTTAAGTTGTGGCTCGATGTAATATCTAGATCTGTAACAGTTACTCGACAAAAACGGGTCTAGTTGTTACAGATTGAGACATTAGACCGGCTACGGTCCGCCGACCTGGCTATCACCTCGGCCAATAACAGAATGGCATACATTTCAATCTCCACTGTACACCCCCAGGGGGTATGGGTGTATAGTATCAGCAGGTTAACAATTCCAACACCGAACCACAGAAAGGAGAAGCCATGGCTCAAGATAAGTTTGACGTGGGCGGCATGACGTGCGCCGCGTGCCAAGCGCACGTGGACCGTGCCGTCAGCAAACTCGACGGCGTCCAAAGTGTCGCGGTCAATCTGCTCGCCGGCTCTATGCTGGTGGACTACGACCCTGCACAGGTCTCCCCCGACGACATCTGCACCGCTGTCGACCGCGCGGGCTACTCGGCCTCGCCCGTCAGCACGGGCATCGACGCCTCCCAAAACGGCAGTACGCAAGCCAGGTCCGGCGCCGCCCATATGGAGTCGCCCACCAAAAAGCTGGAGGCCGCCGCCTCCGCCATGCGCACCCGCCTCATCATCTCGATCGTATTCCTCATCCCACTGTTCTACATAGGCATGGGGCACATGCTCGGCTGGCCGCTGCCCGGTATTTTCACCGACCATACCCACAGCATGACACTCGCGCTCACCGAGCTCGTCCTGCTCATCCCCATCGTCTACGTCAACGACGCGTACTTTATCAACGGGTTTAAATCGCTCGCGCACGGCGCGCCCACCATGGACGCCCTTATTGCCGTGGGCGCCACCGCCTCCATCGCCTGGTCGCTCTACGCCATGTTTATCATGGCCGACCAGCTAGCCGCGGGCCAGGTCCACGAGGCCATGATGACGAGCATGGACAACCTGTATTTTGAGAGCGCTGGCACCATCCTGTCGCTCGTCACCGTGGGCAAATACCTCGAGACGCGCAGCAAGTCCAAGACCGGCGGCGCTATCGAGGCGCTCATCGACTTAGCACCCAAGACCGCGACCGTCGTGGCAGAGGACGGCAGCGAGGCCACCGTCGACGTCGATGCCATTCTGCCCGGCCAGGTGCTGCGTGTGCGCCCCGGCGAGTCCATCCCCGTTGACGGCGTGGTGCTCGAGGGCAGCTCGGCCGTGGACGAAAGCGCGCTCACCGGCGAATCCATTCCCGTGGAGAAGACCGCCGGCGACACTGTCAATGCGGCCACGGTCAACCGCACGGGCTCGTTTACCTTCCGCGCCACGCGTGTGGGTGCCGGCACGTCGCTCGCCAAGATTATCCAGCTCGTCGAGGACGCCAACGCCACCAAGGCGCCCATCGCCCGCATGGCCGACAAGGTCGCCGGCGTGTTCGTGCCCGTAGTATTCGCAATCTCGGCCGTGACCTTTGTGGCGTGGATGGTGCTGACCGGAAGCATCAACGAAGCGCTTACCTCCGCCGTCGCCGTGCTGGTGATCAGCTGTCCGTGCGCATTGGGTCTGGCCACGCCCGTCGCTATTATGGTCGGCACCGGCAAGGGCGCCGAGATGGGCATTCTGTTCAAAAGCGCCGAGGCGCTGGAGAATCTGCGCAGCGTGGGCACCGTGGTGCTCGATAAGACGGGCACGGTCACCCGCGGCAAGCCTGCTGTGACCGATATCGTAGTAGCTACGCGCGCCGACGGCTCGCCCGCCATGAGCGAAAAAGCGCTGCTCAAACTGGCCGCCGCGCTGGAGCGCTCGAGCGAGCACCCGCTGGCCGAGGCGATTATGGCCGAGTGCGAGACACGCGGGATCGTCGCGCGCATGGTCGAAGACTTTACTGCCGTGCCCGGTCGTGGCGTTACGGCGCACGAGGGGCAAAACGCCATTGCAGCCGGCAACGTACGCCTGATGGACGAGCTGGGCGTTACCGTGCCCGCGGGTCTTGCCGAGCAATTTGCCGCCGAGGGCAAGACGCCGCTGTTCTTTGCCAAGAACGGCGAGCTTGCCGGCACCATTGCCGTGGCTGATGAGGTCAAGGAGACGAGCGCCGGGGCCATCGCCGCATTGCGCTCGCTTGGCGTCGACGTGCGCATGCTCACCGGCGACAACCGCGTCACTGCCGAAGCAATCGCCCGCCGCGTGGGACTGAGCAGCGAGCAAGTCATCGCCGACGTCCTCCCCGCCGACAAGGAACGCCATGTGCGCGAACTGCAGGACGCGGGCGGCAAGGTCGCCATGGTGGGCGACGGCATCAACGACTCCCCCGCCCTGGCGCGCGCCGACGTGGGCCTTGCCATCGGTACCGGCGCCGACATCGCCAAAGAAGGGGCAGATGTGGTACTCATGCGCAGCGACCTCATGGACGTCGCCCGAGCCATCGAGCTGTCGCGCGCCACGATCCGCAACATCAAGCAGGACCTGTTCTGGGCACTGTTCTACAACGGCATCGGCATTCCGCTGGCGGCGGGCGTGTTCTTCCCCCTCACCGGCTGGCAGCTCTCGCCCATGTTTGGCGCCGCGGCCATGAGCCTGTCGAGTGTCTGCGTCGTAAGCAATGCTCTGCGCCTGCGAACCTTTAAGCCTAAAGTGGCAAAATAGGCTCACCATTACGTCCATTTAGAACGGGTTTTCCAGGTGCCCGAGATTGACCTGAAAGAGGAGCGACGCGTACTTTGGTACGCGAGCGACGGCTTGAAGGTCAAGGTCGGGTGCCTGGGAAAGCCGACACAACAGAGAGGAATACCCATGCGTTACACAATCAAGACTTCCGGCCTTATGTGCGGCCATTGCGATGCCACCGTCGAGACCGCGCTGCTCAACGTGGTCGGCGTGACCGATGCCGACGCCGATCACGAGACCCAGACTGTCCAGGTGGAGTGCGCCGACACCGTGACCGCCGAGCAGCTCGCCGCCGCCGTCGAGGGCGCCGGCGAGAAGTTCCACGCCCTTTCGGTGACCGCCGCGTAGCAGACGCCGCCCACCCAATCCTCAGAAGTTGCGGTGAAATACGGACTGTTGAGCCGCCCTAGGCCTTTAAACAGTCCGTATTTCACCGCAACTGACGGGGGCATCCGGAAAATCGACCAGAAACGAGGACCCGCCATGATGGCAGACCATAAATCGGTGACCCGCATGCTCAAGACGGCACGCGGCCAGATCGACGGCATCTTGCGGATGGTCGAGGAGGACCGCTACTGCGTCGATATTTCCACGCAGCTCATGGCCACACAGGCGCTCCTCGCGCGCATTAACGCCGATGTGCTCAAGGCTCACATTGAGGGTTGCGTGACCTCGGCAATTGAATCAGGCGACGAAGACCTCAAAGCCGCCAAGCTCGCCGAGATCGAACGTGTCGTCGACAAGCTCTCCAAGTAATTGGGGCATTGGGGACAGACTTCTTTGCACCGTCTTGGTGTTCCGGGGACAGGTATGTTTGCACCACCTTGGTGTTCCGGGGACAGGTATGTTTGCACCACCTTGGTGCAGATTAACCTGTCCCCCTTGCTCTAAATCGGGTATAAAAGCGTGCAGTATATCGAACGAAAGGCAATTTGCATGAATGACTTTATGAAGGGTCGCAATGGCGCCGACGAGCTCACCATCGTGATGGGTTTTGTCGGCATCGTCATCGCAATGATCGGATCGATGGCCCGCATCCAGTGGCTCAGCTGGATTGCCATCGCCGTCATCGTGATTGGCGTGCTGCGCGGCCTGTCCAAAAATACCGATGCACGTCGCAAGGAGAACGAGGCCTTTGTCGCTGCGACCGCCAATGTCCCCGGCTTGGGCAAGTTCGTCGCCAGCTTGGGTGGCGGCGCTGCAGCGGCACCTCACGCGCGGCCGGCACCAGCAAGGAGGACTTTGAGCGTGCCAAACGCACGGCTAAGAAGATGTGGAAGGGCCGCAAGACCACGGCATACCTCAAGTGCCCCAACTGTGGCCAGATGCTCTCCGTCCCCAAGGGCAAAGGCAAGATCCGCGTCACCTGCCCCAAGTGCCACGCCAAGATGGAAACGCGCTCCTAGCGCCCGCACGCGGGACAAATAAATCAGGTTTGTTTGTCCCAAATCTTAAGTATTTGTTCGATAAAAAAGCCGAGGCCTCGTGTTGAGACCTCGGCTTTTTGTATGCGGCAACGGAGCTGTCCCTTTGTCTCGTCTACGCCACGCCGTCGCGGGCCAGCTCCTCGGCAAGCGCTTCGGCTGGCATGGCCATAATCGCGTCGAGCTCGGCGTCCACCTCGGGAATACGCTTCACCTTGAGCTTGCGCACCAAATCGCCACGGCACATCACGTGCGTCGGCTCACGCAGTGCGCACAGGTCATCGAGCGGGTTCTTGCGCGTCACCAAGATATCGGCGGCCTTGCCGCACTCGATTGTGCCAGTCTCGCCGTCCAGCCCCAGCAGCTCGGCGTTGACTTGCGTAGCCGTATGCAGTGCGAAGGCGTTGCTCACGCCGACATGCTTGGCAAAATAGGCCACCTCACGCCACATGTCGTACTGCGTCACGAACGGGCAGCTCGAGTCCGTGCCCAGGCCCACCTTAACGCCAGCTTCCAGTGCGGCACAGGCGCTCTCGATAATGCCCGAGCACACGATGTCGCCGTTCTTCTTTTGCGTATCGGTCGAATGGGTCTTTTTCGGGTCGAGCAATACAAACGGCAGCGCCGGGCTGATAGTGCAGGTAACGCTGGGCGCGCGATCCTCAAGCTGCGTGCCCGCGGCGCCGCGGTACAGTTCCAAGATCTCAGGAGTCATCGGGGCACCGTGCTCGATCGTGTCAACGCCGGCCTCAAGCGCGGCCTTCACGCCTTCGGTGCTCTCGACATGGGCCATAACCGGCAGGCCCACCTCGTGCGCAGCCTTGCACGCCGCCGCGGCAACCTCCACCGGCATACGCAGCACGCCCGGCTCGCCCACCTCGGTCGCGTCGAACACGCCGCCCGTTACGAACAGCTTAATGACGTCGGCACCGCGCGCATACAGGTCGCGCACCTGTTCGGCTGCCTCGGCGGGACTGTTTGCCACCTGGGCGAACAAGCCCGCACCATGGCCGCCCGGAACCGTGACGCCCGTTCCCGGCGCCACCAGGCGAGGACCTTGATACTTGCCGGCATCGATAGCATCGCGCACGGCCAGATCGGCAAACAGTGGGTCGCCCGCGCCGCGCACCGTGGTCACGCCGCTTGCCAGTTGTTGTTGGGCGCTGCCCTTAAGAATATGGCGCACGATGGCGCGCCCCACGGGGTTATCGAGCTTCTTCATCAACGCACCCGCATCGCCCGCCGAAACCGGCTTGCCCGAACCGCACAGGTGCACGTGCATATTGATGAGACCGGGCATGAGATACGCACCACCCAGGTCGATAACCTCGGCACCCGCGGGCGCCTGCGCCACAGCACTCGGCCCCATCCAGGTGATGACGCCGCGCTCAACAGTCACGGCCATATCGGGTTGCGGCTCCATATGTTCCGAACCATCCAGGACGGTCGCATTGATAAACAACGTGGAACGATCGGCAGACGCCATATCGAGCTCCTCCCTCACGATTAACTTGAACATTTGTCCATTATCACCTAATGCAGCGACCTAAAGTCGAGCATATCGGTTAACGGAGGGAAGAGGGGATGTGGGGGACGGAATACGTTGCAGTCCCACCCCAGCGACACCAGGGAAATGTCTCGATCTGTAACAGTTACGGGCCCAAACAGCCGCCAAACGTTACAGATTGAGACAAAGTCAGGGCAGCAGAGCGACACCAGTAACATCCCCTACTCCCACTCCTGCTCGTAGATGTTGAGCGACTTTACGTACCGCCCCTGGGCGCCCATGATGTCGCGGACCAGACGCAAGAAGAAACTGATGCACGAGGTGTCAAAGCCATCCTGCAGGTCCTCCGGATGCACCGCACCAGGCCCATCGACCGCCGTGTCACTCAGGCGTGCGATGTCATACAGATAGAGTTGTCCCGCCGTCAGCCAGACATCGTCGACGCAGGCGAGGCGCACCGCAATCGCGCCGTCGCTCCAATGCTCCTTTTGCACGATATGCGGGTCGTAGACATCAAAGCGACGGTCGGTGCGCGTATCCTTCAGCGCAACCATGCCGTTCGCAGGATCCTTGTCCAAAATGCCAAAGCGCGAGAAATACTGTGTGTCGCGCACCTGCTCGAGCCGCTTGAGCGAGGCAGGCGAAAGCGATGCCGGCGGCTCATCAACATACAGCTCGAGCAGCGTCTTGCCATGGCGATAGGGGCGCTCGAAGAGCAGCCAATCGGTAAATGCCATGTTGTAGGCCATGATTTCGTTTTGAGAAGGCTCGGTGCAATAGCCGAGCCACGGGTCGACAATGATCTCGAACTGCTCGCGCGCCGGCTCCAAAAACTGAAACTTCCGCAGCATCCAAAAATGGGCCATGTCGGCAATATCGTTGCCGACGGCTTCGGCCAGATGCGCTCGGTCTAAAACGTGGTCAGTCATGGCATCCTCCTCAAACTGATAGACCTCAATTTGAGCTTACGAGGAGGGTGGTCGGCCACGACCAGCGCGGGCAAAATAGGCCTCCGGCTGCAAACCAGATGCTGACCAAACACTTGACGAAACTTGACCGAAAATGCGCACCGCAAAGAAACGGCAGGTAGATATAGACAGCCGACCCGCCATTTTGAGCCAAACGCCCGCTGCCACCACAGAAACAGCAGAGCACCACAGGCGCAAACGTCGGCGAATGAACGCTCGAACGTCAGCAAACGAGCAAATCGGTCGCAAACCCGCAAGGAGTGTCCCCAACGACCAGACAAAAAAGAACGTCCCCAACGACCAGTCGTTGGGGACGTTCTTAAATGACTGCTTTACAGCTCCAGCGCCTCGGCGACTTCGGCTGCGCAGGCCAGGGCATCGGCCATGGCGTTCACCACGAGCGAGCTGCCGTTGCGAGCATCTCCCGCCACATACACCGGCGCGGCATCCGCGGCGACGCCGTCGACACGGGCCGCAAGGTGCGAGCCCTCGGCAGCCATCACCGGCAGCGGACGACCAGCGGTGTCAACAGGCACGCCAACGGCGTCGAACACGCCATGCTCGGGACCTGTAAAACCGCAGGCGATGAGCACCAGCTGGGCCGGCACCTCGTGCTCGGAACCCGCGATGCGCTCGGGCTTGCCAGCCGACCAATCCAGATCGACCATGCGCAGGCCCGCGGCCGCGCCCTTCTTGTCCAACAGCACCTCGAGCGTATCCACACCCCAGGCGCGCATCTCGCCGCCCATGGTAGCGATGGCCTCCTGCTGGCCGTAATCGGTCTTCTTCACGTTGGGCCACTGCGGCCAGGGGTTGCTCGCCGCGCGCGCATCAGGCGCCGCCGGCAAGAACTCAAACTGGCGCACGCTGCGCGCACCCTGACGTACCGCGGTGCCCACGCAGTCGTTACCGGTATCGCCGCCGCCAATGACCACAACGTCCAGGCCGCGCGCGTTCACCGCGGGCTCGCCGCCATCGAGCACCGAGACGGTCGAAGCCGTCAGGTAGTCCACGGCATACACCACGCCCGGGACATCAATGTTCGCAGCCGAAAGCCCACGCGGGGCGCGAGCACCGGCAGCCACCACGACGGCGTCAAAGCCATTGAGCTTGGCCGCCACCGCAGGGTTCGTAACGTCGGCACCCAGCTCGAACACAATGCCCAGCTCGCGCATAAGTGCCACACGACGCTCGACCACGGACTTCTCGAGCTTCATGTTGGGAATGCCGTACATGAGCAGGCCGCCCGGGCGGTCGTCACGCTCAAACACCGTCACGCGGGCACCGCGACGCGCAAGCTCCCATGCTGCCACCAGACCAGCAGGACCGGAGCCCACCACGGCAACCGTGGGCGCGCCCTCCCCCGCCGGCTCAAAGCGGCGCGGACCGCCGTTGGCCCACTCATGGTCGCTGATCGCGCGCTCGTTATCGTGAATCGTCGTGGGCTGGCCGTCGACCGAGCCCAGGTTGCACGCGGCCTCGCACAGCGCCGGGCACACACGGCTCGTGAACTCGGGCATGGGCGAGGTGAGTGACAGACGCTCGGCAGCCTCGTCCCAGCGGCCGCGATACACTAGCTCGTTCCACTCGGGAATCAGATTGTGCAGCGGGCAGCCACT
>CABQMC010000055.1 GCA_902465115.1 uncultured Collinsella sp. | reverse complement strand
CGCTTAAACTGCTGGGCAAAGAAGCGACGGTAGAACGTACGTAGCCACGTGTGGACGGTCTTGGCGTCGTAGACGCCCTCGAAGCTCTTGAGCGCCATGCGGTAGATCTTGCCCGGCTCAAAGCCAAAACGCAGCAGGTAGTAGAGGAAGTAGTCGTGCAGCTCGTACGGACCCACCAAATCCTCGGTCTTCTGCGCAATCTCGCCGTCGCCCGTGGGCGGCAGAAGCTCGGGGGACACCGGCGTATCGAGGATATCGAGCAAGACCTCGGCAATGCGCCCGCCAAAGACATCAGCCGCATAGCGCACCAGATGGCGCACGAGCGTCTTAGGCACGCTCGCATTGACGGCATACATACTCATGTGGTCACCGTTGTACGTGGCCCAGCCGAGCGCCAGCTCACTGAGGTCGCCCGTGCCGATGACAAAGCCGCCGGCTTGGTTGGCCAAATCCATGAGAATCTGCGTGCGCTCGCGCGCCTGGCTGTTCTCGTAGGTTACGTCCTGCACGGCCGGATCATGCTCGATGTCCTTAAAGTGCTGCTCCACGGCTGCATGGATCGAGACTTCGCGAAAGCTCACGCCTAGGTCGCGAGCGAGCGACTCGGCATTGGACTTGGTGCGGTGCGTCGTGCCAAAGCCGGGCATGGACACGGCCGTGATACCGGTGCGCGGCAGGCCCAAGGCGTCGAACGCACGCACGGTCACAAGTAGTGCCAGCGTGGAGTCCAAGCCACCCGAAAGGCCGATGACCGCAGCCTTGGTGCCCGTGTGGGCAAGGCGGGTCTTGAGGCCAGCAGTCTGCAGATTGAGGATCGTCTCGCAGCGCTCGGCCAAGTCGCCGTGGTCGGCCGGCACAAAGGGCGCGCGCGGAAAAACGCGGTCGATATCGCAGGCATCGCGCAGGACAGGCTCTTTGGCCAGCACGCCCTCAAACGAAAACTCAACGGTCGTGGCCTCCGGAGCATCGTCGGTACGCGTCCACGTCGTCGAGCGACGGCGCTCGGCAACCAGGCGGTCAAGGTCAACGTCGGCGATGGCCATATCGCAGGTAAGCAGTTTGGTCGCGGCGAGCTTGGAGCCGTTTTCGTAGACGAGGTTCTCACCCGCAAAGACCATGTCGGTCGTGGACTCGCCCTCGCTCGCGTCCGCGTAGGCATAGGCGCAGTACAGGCGCGCGCTTTGGTTAGAGATAAGGCTGCGGCGGTAATCCGCCTTACCGATAATCTCGTCCGAGGCCGACGGGTTGAGAATCACCGTCGCACCGTCAAGCGCCATCTCGGTCGAAGGGGGCGCCGGCACCCACAGGTCCTCGCAGACCTCAACGCCCAGCACCACATCCTCGGCACCTTCATCACAGCAGCGGTAGACAAGCCCCGAGCCCAGCGGAACCGGACCCTGACCGGCAAACTCGACCCACACGGGATCCGCAGGCGCCGGAGCAAACCAACGGCGCTCATAGAACTCGCCATAGTTGGGCAGATACTTCTTGGCCGTAAGACCCAAAAGCTCACCCGCACAGCACACGGCGGCGCAGTTGTAGATATTCTCGGCAACTGCAACGGGAAGACCAATGGTAAAGACAATCGGCAGCTCGCGAGTTTCATCGAGAATATGTGCCAGTGCGGTCTCGCAGGCATGCAGCAGCGTGCGATTATGGAACAGGTCGGCCGCGGTATAGCCGGTCAGGTTAAGCTCGGGCAGCACCAGCGCGCGAACGCCGCGCTCGGTAGCCTCGCGAACAGCCGCCAGCGCCACCTCGGCATTGCCCTCGACATCGGCCACACGAATCTGTGGCGACGCCGCCGCCACACGCAAAAAGCCATCAGACTGAGAAAGGTGAAGATTCATAAGAATGCTCCCGTGCGTAGACGCTATTCAACACAATTAGCAAGCCCTATTGTAGTTCAACCGCCGAGTGGAACCGCATCCCACCAACTTGGTGAGCTATTGATGAGTTGATGGTATCTGTTAAATGTCACGTACGATTCACATCTGGTGGGTACCCTGATGGCTACACGAAACGAAGCAGATTTACACCGGGAGGACCCCGTATGACAACCAAGTACACCGACGCGCCGCGCACGCGCGTCATGACGCCGGCATCGCTCAACAACGGCGTGCACGAGAACCATTCCATCGGACAGACCATGGCCATCGCGCCCAAAAAGGGCCTGTTCGACGACATTTCCATTCCCCAGATCATCGCCGGCGCCGCAGCTGCCGCCACGAGCGTGGCGCTTGCTTCCAAGATTGGTATCGCTGGTTCAGTAATTGGTGCCGCCGTGAGCTCGGTCATCACCGTTGTGTCATCGCAGGTCTACCGCCACTTTATCTCTGCCAGCGCCGAAGCCCTCAAAGGTACGCACCCCGCCGGCGTCTATGAGCCCGTTGAGTTTAATGTCGAGGAGCACCTGGGCGGCGCCGCGACCACGCAGGAGATGCGCCAGGTTGCGGGGCGCGCGACCACGGCGCGCGTCGCCCCTAACAGCCTGCGCGCCAAGGCCGCGGCAGAGCGCAGCCAGACGCAAAAGAAGGTCATCGTCTTCTCGATCGCCATCGCCATCGTCGCGGTCATCGCCTGTACCGGCGCCATCCTTATCACCACTGCCGGTGAGGGTCTGGGCGAGCGTCCCGAGCCAATCCTGTCGTCGCGCACGACCGAGAGCGATGCAAATGGCAACACTCAGCCGCAGGATCAGCAGGCACAGACGGACGACACGCAAGACAGTCCTACCTCTGCCAATTCGTCCTCGAACACCCAAAACCAATCGCAGGGCACCGATTCCTCTACGGCCAACAGTGGCACGCCGTCCGGCACGACCGACTCAAGCCAAACGACTGACGGCTCGCAGCCGAGTACGGGCGACCAGACAAGCAGCGACAACACGTCGGGAACGGGCGCAGCAGACAACAGCAACACCAACAGCTCGAGCGGAACCGCGTCCGGCACGACATCTGACAGTTCAAGCCAAGGCACGACATCGGGCAACTAGGCGCTGCATCCCCAGATAGGCAACCTGTACAACGGGCGCGAATCGAAAGCGGTTCGCGCCCGTTTGCCTTGGGCGCCGCCATGGCGAACGCCATGCGATGGTAAGATGCTTTACATGTGTAAAGAGGAGATTTGCCATGAGCAAGACAATAGTTAGGCCCACGCTTTCGCTGGGCAACCACATCTATCTGTATCGCCTGCTGCGCGATGCGATTGGATGTGGCAAGCAAACGTTTATGACGCAGGTCGAGGAGGCGCTCGCCGCTGGCGACATGACCGCTTATGACCTGGGCTTCGAGTCCACGCGCGAGCTGCTCGAGGAGCTCGACGACTGCATTAAGCTGACCGTCTTTAAAGGCGGCCGCTTGTATGCCACGGTCATCGCCAACGAGGCCTGGGATGCTGCGCTTGCCAAGGGCGAGGACAAGCCCAAGACCGCCAAGGGCGCCAAACAGTCCTACAAAAAGAAAAAACGCGGTGAGAAGGACCTCAAGGCCGTGCGCCCCAAGCACGTTAAGCGTCCCGAGCCCGAAGCCATGGTTGAAGCCGCGCCGGAACCCGAGCCCGAGGCAGAGATCGAAGTCGCTATTGAGGTAACAGCAGAAGCCGAAACCGAAATCGCCGCCACGACCGATCCCGAAGTCATATCAGAGCAGGAAGCCACTACGGAGCTCAACGAGGCTCCCAAGTCGACAACCGAAGAAGCCGCTAACCAACCCGAGACGCCTGCGTTCCAAAACAGCAATGTCTTTGGCGACGAGGCCGAGGACGATCAGCCCGACGAGCCCGCCGATCAAGACGCTACTGAGTCGGTGCCGGAGCCCGAGACGCCGCAGCCTGCCATCTCGCTCACGGTCGTCTATGACCCCGAGAGCGCCAACGCCGGCATCACCACCATGGCATCCACGCCCATCGAGGCAAAGCCGAGCGTCGAGAACGAGAACGCGACGCAGGTTGAGGTTGAAACCGCAGCTGCAGACGCGCCCGTCACCGTGGAGCCCGCAGATTCCACGATCAAGCCGGAAGCGACGCCGGAGCCCGCACCCGTCATCGAATCCGTGCCCGCCTCTGCTTGCGGCCAAATTCCCGCACCGGCACCGGCTTCGGTACCCGCAGCGGCCCCAACCCCCGCACCCGTAGCGCCCGCCATCCCCGAGGACTTCCCCGTCGATTTCGCAACCGAGGTCTTCTGCCCCGGCCCGCTTCTGCACCAGCTGTCGACCTATCTCCCCTACGGCGCCGACACGCTCGGCATCGTCGGCGAGTACTACTGGATCGCCCGCGAGCGCGGTACCATCGAGGCCGCGCGAAACCGCGCAAGCTTCCCCCTGCGCTACACGCAGGCCGGCGAGCGTCGCGAAGTTGCCGTGCGCATCCGCCGCAACACCACCGGCGGTCTCGGAGCCGCCTGGACCATCGATAAAGTCGAGCCTTCTACCAAGTAACAAAAAGGGACGATAGCCCTCAAGGTTATCGTCCCTTTCTCGTTAGGTCACCTGAGCTCGACTAGTCACGCGTCAGCTTGCGGTGAATACGATGCGGCTGGGCTGCGTCCTCGCCCAGGCGCTCGATACGGTTGGCCTGATAGGCCTCAAAGTTGCCCTCGAACCAATACCAGTTGCCCGGATTCTCGTCGGTGCCCTCCCACGCCAGAATGTGCGTGGCAACACGGTCCAGGAACATACGGTCGTGGCTAATGACCACCGAGCAGCCCGGGAACTCGAGCAGCGCTGCTTCGAGCGAGGACAGCGTTTCAACGTCGAGGTCGTTTGTAGGCTCGTCGAGGAGCAGCAGGTTGCCGCCCTGCTTGAGCGTAAGCGCCAAGTTCAGACGGTTGCGCTCGCCACCGGAGAGTACGCCAGCGCGCTTCTGCTGGTCCTGGCCCTTAAAGCCAAAGCTCGCCACATAAGCGCGGCTGGGGACCTCGGTCTCGCCCACCATCATGTGGTCCAGGCCATCCGAGACGACCTCCCACAGGTTCTTATCGGGGTCGATGCCGGAACGGTTCTGGTCGACGTAAGAAATCTTGACGGTCTCGCCCACCTCGAGCTCGCCCGAAGTCAGCGGCTCCAGACCCACAATCGTCTTGAACAGTGTGGTCTTACCGACACCGTTGGGGCCGATGACGCCCACGATGCCGTTGCGCGGCAGGGTGAATGATAGGTCGTCGATGAGCACACGGCCATCGAACTCCTTGTGCAGGTGATGAGCCTCGAGCACCTTGTTGCCCAGACGCGGGCCCACGGGGATGCGGATGTCGGTCCAGTCGAGCTTCTGGCTTGCGCGGGCCTCGGCCTCCATCTCCTCGTAACGAGCCAGACGGGCCTTGTTCTTGGCCTGGCGAGCCTTGGGCGAGCTGCGTACCCACTCGAGCTCGGCCTCCATGCGCTTGGCGAGCTTGGCGTCGCGGTTGCCCTGCGCCTCGATACGGGCGGCCTTGGTCTCCAGATACGTGGAGTAGTTGCCCTTGTAGGGATAAAGGTGACCGCGGTCGACCTCGCAGATCCACTCGGCAACGTTATCCAGGAAGTAGCGATCGTGCGTGACGGCAAGCACCGCGCCCTGGTAGTTGTGCAGGAAGTGTTCGAGCCACAGGATCGACTCGGCGTCCAGGTGGTTCGTGGGCTCGTCGAGCAGCAGCAGGTCGGGAGCTTCGAGCAGCAGCTTGCACAGGGCCACGCGACGGCGCTCGCCGCCGGAAAGTACGTTGACCGGCATGTCGGAATCGGGCAGCTGCAGGGCGTCCATGGCCTGGCCGAGCTTAGAATCGATATCCCAGCCGTCGGCGGCGTCGATCTCGTCCTGGAGCTTTCCCATCTCGGCCATGAGGGCGTCCATGTCGCAATCCGGGTCGCACATCTCCTCGCCGATCTTGTTGAAGCGATCGACCTTGGCGATCATGTCGCCAAATGCCATGCGCACGTTCTCGATGACGGTCTTGTCGTCGTCGAGCGGCGGCTCCTGCTGCAGGATGCCCACGGTGTAGCCGGGAGTGAGCCTGGCATCGCCGTTGGAGACCTCCTCGATGCCGGCCATGATCTTGAGCAGGGTCGACTTGCCCATACCGTTGGGGCCCACGACGCCGATCTTGGCACCGGGGTAGAAGCTCAGGGTCACGTCGTCAAGGATCACCTTGTCGCCATGGGCCTTGCGAGCCTGATACATCTGATAAATGAACTCCGCCACAGTCATTTCTCCTTATCTAGCTGCGGAAATCTTCTCCCCCTCTCCGTTTTGGAAAAAGCGGAGAGGCAGTCCGCGCGTTCTAATAAAAAGGGGCATGGTTGCCCACACCCCCTAATACTACCTGGGAAAAGTCCCCCGGAACATACTATGAACTGCGTACGCTAGTTTTCCGCAACCTTAACGAGCGGCTCGCTGCGATTTGCGCCACAACAGATACGAGTAGACGTAGACGGCTCCAACCGAACCAAACGCCAGAACCGCAATCACCGCGGCGACGACTTCACTCGAAAGCACGCTGCCTGCCACGCCCATCACAATCAGGCCAATACCCAGCACCATAAAGCAGGCGCCGCCAAAACGCTGAGTACGGCGCCAGTTCTCGGGATCGGCAAGCGCCCAAGGTGTCTTGATACCGAGCGTATAGTTCTGCTTCACACGTGGCAAGTAGTTGCCTACGCCGATGAATAGCAAACCGACAACACCGGAAATCAGCACGTTAACCGAACCGACCGCCGGCACCACGCCCCAGACCGTAAGCTCTCCCAGCCAGCTTATGGCGCACATGAACAAGGTGAAGGCGATTACGAAGCCCTGGTAGAACTTGCCCGAGGTTCGATATGCCTCACCTTTGGGGTCGATGCGCGGCACCACGCAGAACATTGCGAGAAGCGCCAGAGGCAGCACACCGAGCGCAGAGGCCATCCAGCTAGGACCCCAACCGTCGACGGCGCCGTTCGCGCCCCAGTGCGTGGGAATCTGCGCAGGCAAGCTCGGCATCACCATGAGGTGCGCTACGACATTGGCGACGCACAGAGCGACCAGCGCAATCCACACGCGCGACGATACCCCCGTGGGGTGAATGCCCTTGTTTTCGTTATTCATCCTTATCACCTTCAGTGTTTGTAAAGCCCATAAACCAGCCAATTAAATCCTGCATGACGGTGGTGTTTAAGCTGTATACGATGTTTTGGCCATGGCGCTCGTCGGTCACCAACCCGGCGTTTTTGAGCGTCGCCAAGTGATGGCTCAGCGACGGCTTACTGATATCGAAATGCTCGGCAAGCTCCCCCGCCGTGCAATTGCCCTCGCGCAGCAACTCCAAAATGCGCCGTCGCGTTGGATCGGCAAGCGCCTTAAAACCCTCTCCCGGCATAAGACCTCCTCTCATCATCTCTCATGACGTGCACACTATACTCAATATTTAGATGTTTGTCTAACTATCTAATCGCAATGCTTCAAACCACATCAAAGCAAACGCCATCGCAACCTATGGGCGATTACCTATAATGGCGATAGCTAAAACACGACCGACTCCCCATCGGAGGAAATCTATGACCGGAACCACAGCCGCAACTCCCATCGAGACACGCGACACCAAGCTCGAGATTATCATGGGCCGCGAGGCACTCGATAAGCTCGCCGATGCTACGGTGCTAGTGCTCGGCTGCGGAGGCGTGGGCTCCAACTGCTGCGAGGCACTCGCCCGCGGCGGCATCGGTCATTTCGTCATTCTGGATAAGGACATCATCGCGCCCAGTAATATCAATCGCCAGGCCATCGCCTTTCACAGCACCGTCGGCAAGCGCAAGGTTGACGTCATGGAGGCTATGATCCACGACATCAATCCCGCCGCTGCCGTCATCAAGCGAACTGAATACTTGCTGAACGACAACATCGATGATTTCTTCGCGAGCGTTTTGGAGCAGACGGACGGCAAGATCGACTACGTCGTCGACGCCATCGACACCATCTCGGCCAAGCTCACCATTGCCAAATATGCTCAGGACCACGACATTCGTTTGGTTAGCTCCATGGGCGGGGCCAACAAGCTCCATCCCGAGTGCCTCCGCTTTGCCGACATCTTCGATACGGTGCGTGACCCTATGAGCCGCATTATGCGCAAAGAATGTAAGAAACGCGGAATCAAGAGCCTGCATGTACTGTTTAGCTGTGAGGAATCGGTTAAGACACAGCCCCGCGACCCTTCCAATATCCACGAGCGTACCGAGCTGGGAACCGCCAGCTTTATGCCGCCCATCATGGGTCAGATGATTGCCGGCGAGGTTATCCGCCAGATCAGTGGGCGCGGCACCGAGCGCGTGCGTGCCGATGGCCAGCGCCTGGAGCCCCGGTTAATTGATGCACACTGCCATCTTGATTTAATGGCTCACCCGGACGCCGTTGCCGATGAGGCGACGGCGCTGGGCTTGGGTCTATTTGATTGCGGCGTCGATCCACGCGACTTTTCGACCGCAAACGAGCGCGCCCATCGCCAACCAGGCATCATCGCCGGCATCGGCCTCCACCCCTGGTGGCTCGCCGACGGCCGCTGCGGTCCTGCCGAAGTCAATCTGCTTTACGAAGTTGCTGCCCAAGAGCGCTACATCGGCGAGGTGGGACTCGACTTTTCCACTCGTTTTGCCGGAAGTGAGCCGCTACAAATACAGGCATTTGACCGGCTCTGCGACACACTCGTGCAGCATCCTCTTACCGGGC
>CABQMC010000054.1 GCA_902465115.1 uncultured Collinsella sp. | reverse complement strand
CGCAAAGATGAGCGTGGCGCCGGCCTCCTTGGCCTTGGTGAGCTGGTTGGTAAAGCTCGTGGAAGAGTCGTCCTTAAAGGTCTCGGTATCGACGATGTCGAGCTTGGACGCCTTGGCCTGCTCGGCAAAAGCGTCGGCAACGCCCGAGCTATACGTATCGCCGGAGTTGTAGAACAGGGCGATCTTGGCATCCGCGTACTTCTCGGCCAAGAACTTTGCGGCGCTGGCGCCCATGGTGGGATCGGTGAAGCAAACCTGGAAAACCGTGGTCTTGTCCTTGGTGACGTCGAGAGACGAGGCCGAGGGCGTGACCATGAGCATATCGTCGGCGATCTCGCCCGAGACGGCGACGGCGGCACCGGTGGTAACGGGGCCGACGAGCGCCTGCATGCCCCAGTCGCACAAGGTATTGAAGGCGTTGATGGCCTTCTCGCCGTCAGCGACGTCATCCTCGGACTTAAGCGAGAGTTTGAGGTCCTTGGTCGAGAAATCCTTGGCGGCGAGCTTGGCACCCTTCTCGGCCGAAACGCCATAGGTTGCCGCGGCGCCGGTCAGAGGGCCGATGACACCGATCTTGAAGGTCTTGCCGTCATCGGCGGAGCCGCCGTCCGAGCCACCCGACGAGCAACCAGCGAGTGCCGCGGTGCTACCGAGCGCCGCAGCGCCAGCCAAGAAACTCCTGCGGTTAAGTACGTTGTTGATGCTAAACATGGTGTCCCCCTTTTCGCTGGCCGCGGTGCGGCCGTCTTGCGGTACAGGGCAAACCTTATGGTGCAAACGTTGACAGTTTGTTACGGAAGTTCGTTTGTAGCGAGCGTGTTTCCAATGTTTCCGCAGCGTTTCGGGGGTGGCGTTTTGTGCTGCTCCCACTGCCAGGCAAGCACGCGCCCGCACTTCACGCTAGAATGCACTCAACCTTTAAGCGGTTAATCCATCCATAAGATGCACGAAGGAGCTATCTATGAGCGAACCCCTGCGCACCGTGAACGTCGGCCTCATCGGTCTGGGAACCGTCGGCGGCGGCGTGGCCCGTCTGATCAAGAGCCACCACGATGAGTACCTGGCCGCCTACGGCATCGACCTTAAGCTGACCCGCGCCTGCGCGCTTGCCTGGGAGCAGGCCGAAGCCGCCGGTATTGAGCGCGAGGCCTTTACGAGCGACTGGCACGACGTCGTCACCGACCCCGCCGTCGATATCGTCGTCGAGTTGATCGGCGGCGAGCATCCCGCAACCGAGATCTTCACCACTGCCTTTGAGCACGGCAAGCACGTCGTCTCTGCCAACAAGGCCCTGCTGGGCCGTCACGTCGAGACGCTTGCCGAGAAGGCGCGCGCGTGCGGCGTGCAGATTAAGTGCGAGGCCAGCTGCGGCGGTGGCATCCCCATTGTCAGCACGCTCGAGCATGACCTGGTGGGCAACAAGATCCTGACCATCGCTGGCATTCTCAACGGCACCACCAACTACATCCTGTCGCGCATGGACGCCGAGGGCGCCGATTACGCCGACGTGCTTGCCGACGCGCAGGCCAAGGGCTATGCCGAGGCCGACCCATCCGCCGACGTCGACGGCTTCGACGCCGCCAGTAAGACGGCCATCCTCGCCTCCATCGGCTTTGGCACCCGCGTTACCACCGACGATGTGTACCAGCAGGGTATCCGTACCATCGGCGCCGAGGACATCGCCCAGGCCCGCGAGCTCGGCTACACCATTAAGCTGCTCGGCATCGCCCGCAACACCGACGCCGGCGTCGACGTCCGCGTGCATCCCACGCTGATTCCCGCCGACCACATGCTTGCCAAGGTCAACGGCGCCATGAACGCTATCTACGTGGTGGGCGACGCCGTGGGCGAGACTATGTTCTACGGTGCCGGCGCAGGCTCCTTCCCCACCGCGAGCGCCGTCGTGGGCGATATCCTGTCGCTCTCTGAGCAGATCAGCCGCGGCGTGGCTCCATTGCCCGAGATTGAGCCCTATGGCCACAACCTCACCTTTAAGCCCATGGACGAGCTCCAGACCAAGTACTATGTGCGCCTGAAGGTCGCCGACCGCGTGGGCGCCCTGTCCGAGACGGTCGATATCTTTGCCAAGCACAACATCTCGATCTCGCTCATCAACCAGGTCGAAGACGGCAAGTCGGGCGTCAGCGATGCCTGCTCGGTCATCTTCCTAACGCACCGCGCGCTCGAGAAGGACGTCCAGGCTGCCGCCGCCGAGCTTGCCAGCGTCGACTGCGTGGCCGAGGTCGCCAACGTCCTGCGCATCGAGGACGTCGAGGCCTGGACAGAAGGCGTCATGGCCAACTAGCCCAACGCTCGCCTAGCAATACGCGCCTTGAGGGCTCCCGTCCGATGTGGGACGGGAGTCCTTTTGTCACCTGCCCCAAGCACAACGGCAGAGCATATTTGCGCGAGCCGCTCATCGGTAACGCGGGCTACCGTTCACCGATATACAAACGCGGCCGATTCCGGCTACCGCTACGCTGTGCTGCGAATGTCCGCCCGCGATGAGAGGAAGTACCATGTTGCTCGAGGGCAAGAAAGCAATCATCACCGGAGGCACGCGCGGTATCGGCTATGCCATCGCCTGCCGTTTTATCGAGGAAGGCGCTGCCGTCACCGTCTTTGGCTCGCGCCAGGAGACTGCCGACGCGGCCGTTGAGAAGCTGGCAGCCGCCTATCCCGACGCCAGGGTCTGGGGCCGCTCCTGCGACCTCACCTCGCTCGAAGCCGTGACCGAGGCCTTTACCCAAGCCGCCGCCGATATGGGCGGCTTGGATACAGTCGTCAACAATGCCGGCATCTCCCAGCGCTCGCCCCTTTTGGACTACACGGCCGAGGAGTTCGCCAAAGTTATGGACCTCAACGTCGTCGCCGTCTTTAACGGCCACCGGGCCGCTGCCAAGATTATGACCGAGGCCGGCCACGGCGGCACCATCACCACCACGAGCTCAATGGTCGCCAAGTACGGTCAGCCCTCTGGCGTCGGTTACCCCACGTCCAAGTTTGCCGTTAACGGCATGGTCCAGTCGCTCTCGCGCGAGCTCGCCCCTATGGGTATTCGCGTCAATGCCGTCGCACCTGGCGTAACCAAAACCGATATGGTCGCCAACCTGCCCGAAGAGGTTATTAAGCCCATCGTCGCCACCATTCCGCTGGGTCGCATGGGCGAGCCCGAGGATGTCGCCAACGCCTTTGTTTTCCTGGCGAGCGACATGTCCTCCTACGTCACGGGCGCCGTGCTCCCCGTCGACGGAGCCGCCCGCTCCTAGGGAGCCACAAGCTTTGGCTTCAAGCCTCAACATAGCTCAACCAAAAAGGCGCGCCATCTGCATCAACTGCAGGCAGCGCGCCTTCTTCTGTTATGAAAGGGAAACTATGTCCCAGTATTTCGGATCAGAACGGGGCACGGTTTCCCCAGGACCTCCTTGCGGAAACTGCGTCCCGCTTTGAACGCCGATTCTGGGATACCGTTTCCGCAACGGGTCTCTCGCGGAAACTGCATCCCACTCTGAGCGCCCATTCCGGGACACAGCTTCCCAACGGCCCCCGTTTCGGAAACCACATCCCGTTCCGAGCCTTCAAAGCGGGACGCGGCTTCCCCGAGAGAGTATCGACTACTTGCCGTCGTCGTCCTCGGCTTCTTCTCTTGCATAGAGCTCCAGCATGCGGCGGCGGTATTCGCGCACGGCGAGCTTGGCGCGCTCCAGACGGCGGCGCTCGCGCGGGGTCAGCTCGGACGGGTCGACCTCGTCTCCATAGGTCTTATCGGCAAGCAGGTGCGCCGCGTCCACGATGCGGGCATCGATGTGGCCGCTCGCCGCCTCGGCGGAAAGACGCTCGGCAATCGTATCGAGCGTAGGCAGGCCCTCGAATACGCGACCGTGACCATGCGAGGTCAGCAGCTCGTGCTCGCGTGCGAGCAGGCTCGCCAAATCGTGATGGGCACGCAGGATGTCGAACGCATCGGATGGATGCTCGGCAACCTCTGCCACGGCGGCGACCGGCGCGGCGTCGACCACGCGGTAGAAGAGCTGCGCGAGCAATGGCATCAAGAACACTGTGATGGCACCGGCGGCAACCATGACCGACGCAATATCTTGCGACAGCGCGCCCGCGTTGACGGCAACACTCGTCACGGCAACGATGATCGGCAGGGCCGTGGTGCAGTACAGGGCCACGGTAATGCGACCATACGCCGACACATCGCGCGTCGCAGGACAAATGCTCATAGAGATGAGAATGGGCACGGCGCGAATGATCAGCAACGCCACGATAAAGCCTGCGAGCAGCCCGGGGCGCGACGCCACGGCCGTCAGGTCGATCTTTGCGCCCGATACAGTAAAGAACACCGGAATCAAAAAGCCGTAGGCCAGGCCGTCGAGCTTGGTCTCGAGCGTATGGTTGCCCTCGGGGATGATGTAGCGCAGGACAAAGCCGGCGGCAAAAGAACCCAACACGATATCGAGATCAAAGACTGCCGAGAACGCCACGAGCGTGACCAGGATGAGCACCGTCAGGCGCACGAAGGTCTGCGACGTGGTATCGGCGCGCTCCTCGACAAACGCAAAGAAACGGCTGCCGACGCGCTTGGAGCGGCTCGGGACCACGGCCAGCAACACGCAAACCACCGCAAACAAGCCAAGGATTACGAGCGTTTGGATGCCAGTGCGGGCAGACAGCAGCATCGACATGGCGAGCACGGGACCGAGCTCGCCCCAAGTGCCATACGCGAGAATCGAGTCGCCCACGCGCGTTCCGGCAAGTGAACGCTCGCGCATGATGGGCACGAGCGTGCCGAGCGCCGTAGAAGTGAGGGCAAGCGTCACGGCGATACCGTCGAAATGGCTGACCGAGAACCACGGGGTAAAGCGCACGGCAAGCCAGGCGATACCAAACGTGACGACCCACGTTGCCAAGCCGTAGCGCCCCTCGACACCCGTGATGCTCTTCGGATCAATCTCAAAGCCGGCAAGCAGGAACAAAAAGGCCAGACCGAGCTCGGACACAAGCGAGACCTCGGCATCTACATGGATGACGCCGAGCATATGGGGTCCCAGCACCGCGCCGAGCACGAGCAAAAAGACCGTCTCGGGAACGGGTTTTCCAGGAATCGCCGAGGCGATGAAGGGGCTTGCAAAGGCCACGAGTGCGATGATGGCGAGCGAAACGAATGCCATGTGATGCCTTTCTCTTGTTTGCGCTTCACTGTAGCACCCTCGCCGTCCTCACCGCGCCGCGAGCTGTCGTATCATAGTGAGGTTTACAAACATGTGGCTCAAGGCGACCGCGAGGCTTGCCCCGCAAACTGACCGCTGCCGCATACCGTACCGTACGCCCAACCGATCAGGAAGGCAGGAACCAATGGTCTCTCGTATCTACGTGGAGAAGAAACCCGGGTTCGACGTCGAGGCTCAGCAGCTCAAGGGCGAGCTGACCGAAATTCTCGGCATCAAGGGCATCGAGGCCCTGAGGATTATCAACCGCTACGACGTCGAGGGCATCGACGAGGAGCTTTTCCGCTCCTGCGTGCCGACCGTCTTTAGCGAGCCCCAGGTCGATGTGACCTACGACGAGCCCCCCGCAAGCGATGGCGCCGTCTTTGCCGTCGAATTCCTGCCTGGCCAGTTTGACCAGCGCGCCGACTCCGCCAGCGAGTGCGTGCAGCTCATCAGCCAGGGCGAGCGCCCCGCCGTGCGCTCCGCCAAGGTCTATATGATCTCGGGCGCTCTGGACGAGGCCGCCATTGATGCCATCAAGCACTACGTGGTGAACCCCGTCGAGGCGCGCATCGCCTCGCTCGACCTGCCCGAGACGCTGTACATGGAGACCCCCGAGCCCCAGCCCGTCGAAGTGCTCGACGGCTTCCGTGAGCTCGATGAGGCCGGCCTTGCCGCCTTTATTTCCGAGCGCGGTCTTGCCATGGACGAGGCGGACATCGCCTTCTGCCAGCAGTACTTCCGCGATGAGGACCGCGACCCCACCATCACCGAGATCCGCGTGATCGACACCTACTGGTCCGACCACTGCCGCCACACCACCTTCGGCACCGTCCTGGACGACGTGACGATCGATGACGCCGTGGTGCAGCAGGCCTTCGACCGCTACATGGAGATGCGCCACGAGCTCGGTCGCGACGCCAAGCCCGTCTGCCTCATGGACATGGGCACCATCGGCGCCAAGTACCTCAAGAAGACCGGCGTCATGACCGATGTCGACGAATCCGAGGAGATCAACGCCTGCACTGTCAAGGTAAAGGTCGATGTCGATGGCGAGGACCAAGACTGGCTGTTCCTCTTTAAGAACGAGACTCACAACCACCCGACCGAGATCGAGCCCTTCGGCGGTGCCGCCACCTGCGTGGGCGGCGCCATCCGCGACCCGCTCTCGGGCCGCAGCTATGTGTACCAGGCCATGCGCGTCACCGGCGCCGGCGACCCCACCGTCCCGGTTTCCGAGACACTCGAGGGCAAGCTGCCGCAGCGCAAGCTCGTGACCACTGCCGCCGCCGGCTACTCCAGCTACGGCAACCAGATCGGCCTTGCCACCGGTCAGGTCAACGAGCTCTATCACCCCGGCTACGTGGCCAAGCGCATGGAGGTCGGCGCCGTCGTGGGCGCTACCCCGGCAAACCACGTGCGTCGCGAGTGCCCCGCCCCCACCGACAAGATCATTCTGCTGGGCGGCCGCACCGGCCGTGACGGCATCGGTGGCGCCACCGGCTCCTCCAAGACCCAGAACACCGAGTCGATCGAGACCTCGGGTGCCGAGGTCCAGAAGGGCAACGCCCCGGTCGAGCGCAAGCTGCAGCGTCTGTTCCGCCGCGGCGATGCCTGCCGTCTGATCAAGCGCTGCAACGACTTTGGCGCCGGCGGCGTCTCGGTCGCCGTGGGTGAGCTTGCCGACGGCCTGTACGTGGACCTGGACACCGTGACCAAGAAGTACGACGGTCTGGACGGCACCGAGCTCGCTATCTCCGAGTCCCAGGAGCGCATGGCTTGCGCCGTCGCCGACGGTGACGTCGAGGAGTTCATGGGCTACGCCGCCGAGGAAAACCTGGAGGCTACCGTTATCGCCGAGGTTACCGCCGAGCCGCGTATGCGCATGGCCTGGAACGGCGTCGCCATCGTCGACCTGTCCCGCGAGTTCCTCAACTCCAACGGCGCACCCAAGCACCAGGTCGCCCACGTGTGCGCCCGTAGCGTGTGGCAGCCCAGCTGGGCCGGCACCACGCTCGCCGAGCGCATGACCTCGCTCGTCACCGACCTCAACGTCGCTTCCAACAAGGGCCTTTCCGAGCGCTTTGACTCCACCATCGGTGCCGCGACCGTGCTCATGCCCTTTGGCGGCAAGACGCAGCTCACTCCGAGCTCTGCCATGGTCGCCAAGTTCCCCGTGGACGGCGAGACCACCACGGCGAGCGCTATGGCATGGGGCTTCAACCCCTACCTGATGGAGGCCGACCAGTTTGCAGGCGCCTACCTGTCCGTGGTCGAGTCCATCGCCAAGCTCGTTGCCGCCGGCTTTGAGCACAAGCGCGCCTATCTCTCCTTCCAGGAGTACTTCGAGCGTCTGCGCACCGAGGCCGAGCGCTGGGGCAAGCCCATGGCAGCCGTCCTGGGCGCCCTTATGGCCCAGGTCGACCTGGGTGCCGGCGCCATCGGCGGCAAGGACTCTATGAGCGGCTCGTTTGAGGACGAGGCCGGTGAGCTCAACGTTCCGCCGACCCTGATCAGCTTCGCCGTCGCCGTGGGCAAGGCGGCCCGCGCCGTCTCCCCCGAGTTCAAGGGCCTCACGCACCGCGTCGTGCGTATCGCCCCCGCCACCTATGGCAAGGACTACCGCCCCGATGCCCAGCAGCTTCTCGCCGCGTTTGACGCCGTCGAGGCGCTCACCGCTACCGGCGACGCCCTGGCAATCTCCACGCCCGGCTACGGCTGCGGCGCCGAGAGCCTCTTTAAGATGTGCGTCGGCAACCAGATCGGCATCGAGCTTGCCGAGGATGTGGACGTGGAGAGTCTCTTCACCCCGCTCTACGGCAGCTTTATCGTCGAGCTCGCCGAGGATGCCGAGCTGCCCGAGGTCGCCGACGGCGTTGTCGTCGAGCCCCTGGGCACCACCATCGAGGGTTATGTCATCGACACCGGCTCCGAGGTCATCGAGCTTTCCGAGCTCCAGGAGGCCTGGGAGAGCGGTATCGAGGGCGTCTTTGCCTACCGCAGCGCCGGCGAGACTGCCAAGGTCGAGACCATCGACTTCCGTGCCAAGGATATCCACGTGTACGGCGGCGCCAAGATCGCCCGCCCGCGCGTGGTAATCCCCGTGTTCCCCGGCAACAACTGCGAGTACGATAGCGCCCGCGCTTTCCGCGCCGCCGGCGCCGAGGCCGACACCTTCGTGATCAACAACCTCACGCCCGAGGCCGTCGCCGAGAGTACCCACGAGCTTGCCCGCCGCATCCGTGCAAGCCAGATCGTCATGATCCCCGGCGGCTTCTCGGGCGGCGACGAGCCCGATGGCTCCGCCAAGTTCATCACGGCGTTCTTCCGCGCTCCCGAGGTCACCGAGGCAGTCCGCGACCTGCTCAAGGCCCGCGACGGCCTGATGCTGGGCATCTGCAACGGCTTCCAGGCCCTGGTCAAGCTCGGCCTGGTGCCCTACGGCGACATCGTCGACGCCACGCCCGATGCGCCCACGTTGACGTTCAACACCATCGGTCGCCACCAGAGCCGTCTGGTGCGCACCCGTATCTCGTCCAACCTGTCCCCCTGGCTGTCGCAGTGCAGCCTGG
>CABQMC010000053.1 GCA_902465115.1 uncultured Collinsella sp. | reverse complement strand
CTCAAGCGCCTGGTCCAGCGCGAGGTCGTGGACGCCATCGCCGCCGCCATCATCGACGGCACGGTGCGCGAGGGCGATCAGGTGACGGTCGATGTCGACAAGGACGGCGGCTTTACCGTCGTGTGCGACAACACGCCGGCGGCCACCTACGAGGTTCCCGACGCCGAGTAGATTTTGGGCCATGCCTTAAAATCTGTCAGTCGTCTCTAAACGCCAAGGGCGGCGGATCCAATTGGGTCCGCCGCCCTTTTTCGTGCGACAATCGATGATGTTGAACACGATTGCATGGCAAGGAGATATGCAGATGAAAGACGAGAACAAGACGAACGCACCGGCGGCTGAGATAGCGTCCGCCGCACCAAGGCCCGCGCCGAAACCGGCGCCCAAGCCGCGCGACCCCTACATCCGTGCCGAGAACGAGGACGATGACGGCTACGATCCCTACAGCGATCGCCGCCCCGAGCGCGAGCCGATGTTCGAAGCCGATCCGTGGCGCTAGTTGCATCAAGTAGCTAATTTGGCGATGATTTTCTGGGACGGGGTAGTCAAAAAAGCCCCGTCCCAAATCGACTGTCCGGGGAGTCGCATTCGAGCTTGGTTGTCCTCTCAGCCACTCGATATCCTTCGGAGCAATAACAGTGAAAAAACTTGCTTAAGTGTTAATCAAGCTACACACAATCTTGCTCTCTAATTAATCAAGAATCAGTATAATTTTGATTAGCTAGAGAGCAAGATTGGAGAATCATGGCATTCAACGACTTGATCGCCCAGAAAATAAAGGACTTTGAACAGCAGGGGGTTCCGCAGGTCTTTGAGCGAGACCTTGATCTAGGAAACCCACAGGAGCCAAAGCGCGACAACATCGTAAATGTGATTGTGGGGGCCCGCCGTTGTGGAAAGACGTATCGCCTGTATCAGGAGATGCAGCGGCTTCAGAGCCGGGGCGTCGAGCTTGACCGGATGCTTTACTTCAATTTTGAGGATGAGCGCTTGCGCCCGTATGAGCCATCGCTACTGGCGGACGTGCTCGACACGTTCTATGCACTGTATCCTGTTGCTCGAACCGAGGGCGCTTACATTTTCTTTGACGAGATCCAGGAAATTCCCGAATGGGGTGCGTTTCTGCGGCGTGTAGTCGATACGGAGAAAGCGACCGTCTATGTGACGGGATCTTCTTCCAAGATGCTGTCCTCAGAACTTAAGAGCGAGTTCAGGGGTCGTTCTCTTGTGCGAGAGCTTTTTCCGTTGAGTTTTTCGGAATACGTTCGATATAAGACGGGGAGCGTCCCCGAGCCAGATGCGACCTTTTCCCCGAGCGATGCAGCGCTGCTTCGACATCATCTGATCGGGTATCTTGAACAAGGGGGATTCATCGCGACACTTGAGCAGACGCCTGCAGACGCGATTCAGCTGCTACAGGAATATGCTTCGCGAACGGTCGCCATGGACGTCGTTGAACGTTACGACGTCAAGAACCCTCGCCTGGCATCGCTGTTCTTGACGCGGTGTATGGCATCTTCGGGACGAGAGCTGTCAGTGAACAAAGTGTACAACGAGTTCAAGAGCAGACAGATACCCGTCAGTCGTAATTCGCTCAGCGACTTACTTGAGTATTATGAGGACGCCTACCTGTTATTTTCTGTGCCGGAGTTCACGCGTTCACTGGCAAATAACATGCGGTCTGCGTCTAAGGTCTACGCTGTCGACCCTGCGATGTTTGGAGCATTCTCTCCCGCATCGGCATTGGACCAGGGCCAGAGGCTCGAGACCGCAGTGTTCAATGCGCTAAGAAGAAGGACTCCCGCGGTGAGGACCGGCTCGGTCTGCCGCCTGCTAATCAAAGAGAAGAGCAAAAGCCATGAGGTGGACTTTGTGGCTGGGGATGCGCTTCTCATGCGGGCTTATAGCCTGATTCAGGTGAGTGCGGATATGGCAAGTGAGAAAACGCGCGAGCGCGAAATCGCCGCGCTTGATGCCTCGATGGCCCAGTTTGATCTTGGCGAGTCGGCAATCGTTACCATGGATGAACAGACCGATATTCCATGCGAGCACGGTGTGGTACACGTTATGCCCGCATGGAAGTGGCTCCTTGCCTAATCATCTATGGGCCTGTGGGGTCAGGACCTCCTGGCTCCTTCATCACGGTTGGGGAGCATCTTGCTGCGCCAGGCTAGTCCTGGGCTTTGATACTCGGCAGCAGGATCTGCGCGAGGTAGTCGGTTTCGAGCTTAGTGGCACCATCGGCCTTGCCGTCTTTACCCACCAGGTCGTTCTTGATTTGGCTATACGTATAGCGGTTGCCGGTCGTAAGCTCGACAAGCTCAATGGCCGTGTCCATGGGGTAGGTTGACACGGGGTTCTGCGTCCGTCCGTTGATGGTCTGGGGCACCACGTACGGATAGACGGGGCCGCTGGCATAGACGGTATAACCGTTGCCTAGGCTGACCGTGCCCAAAACCGTATCGCCTTCATCGGGCGTAAAGCTCTCGCCCTCGCGCACCGCGACGAGCGTCACGAGCGGCGTATTGGCGTCGTCGCCCAGATAGATGCATAGCGTGCTTCCGTTTTGCCAAGTTGCGACCTTGCCGTACCACTCGACGGGAATATCGAGCTGGTAGAGGTCGGTTGCCTTGTGGCGAGCGTCAGCATCACGGGACGCCTGTGCCTTTTGCGCGCTCACGGCATTGACGGCGGCGTCGCGCCGCGCGGTTGCTGCCTGCTGGAGCACTTTGGCAGCCGCGGCGGAGCTCGCACCGCCCTCCTCGGCATACTTGGCGGCGGCATCGATCTGGTCGTCAGTCACCGTGTCGGCCGAAGGCACCTTGAGCTTAAAGGTGGCCTGGGCACTTAAATCCTGTCCATCGCTCTTAACGGTGACCTGCGTCTTGGTGGTCGGGACGGTATAGATGGTGCCGTCGGCCGCGATGGGGGAGGCAGCGATGGAGAGCGTGTAATCGCCGGGCAGCAGTTTGATGCCGCGGCCGTGCTCGTCAACATAGAGCGTTTCGCTCACGGAGGAGCCGTCAGAATCCTGACCGCTCACCTGTACGGGAATCTTGGAGCCAGTGGAACAGTCGAGGCCCGCGGCATGCGCGCCAATCTGCACCGACATCATCGTGTGGGCATTGGCGGCGACAGCGGCAGCCTGCTCTTGCTGATATCCGTTCCAGGCAGCATAGCCTGCACCGCCGGCGACGAGCGCGACGGCCACGACACCGGCGACCATCAGATTGCGGCGCTTGGGCGACATCTTGCGATGGCGGACCTCGGCCTCGCGTGCCGAGGGAACGGACGGCAGGGGAATATCGCCCATGGCGATGGTCTCGTCCACGGCAGGAGCGGAGCCCAGGCCGGGAAGCTCGCGGGTCAGCGAATCTTCGGCCGGCAAGCTGTCGAGCAAGATGGTTTCCTCGCTCGTGTCGGATTCGGGCTGGTCGTCGGCCTCGCATTCGGTGTCTTCGTGATCTGCCTCATCTTCGGCAGGCTCAACGTCGTCTGCATCCTGATCATCGGACTGCGCCTCGGCTTCCGACTCATCCTGCACATTAACGCCCGAATCGTCAAACGCAATCTCATCAAGTGAAATCCGGTCTAGGCTCTCCAGGGCTTCGGCACACGCTTCTGCATCTTGGGCCGCATCCTCTTGGCCCATCGTCTCATCTTTCATATATCCCCCAAGCTCAATATCGGGACAACACTGTACCCAAAAACAGGACCCTATAGAGCCGCCTCATGATTTGAAATCCGATTTTATATATGCGCATGTTTTTGAATAGATGAATAGAGACGCAACGACAAAAGCCCCCGAAAAGCGAGCGAAACGCTTTCCGGGGGCTCTGCGAGGCATTGGATGAAAAACCTGGCGGGCGGGCCTATGCCCAGGCGCCAACAGCGACCAACATGTTACTCGGCGTGCGCGTAATCAACCTTGGCGCGGCGAGCAGTAGCCTTCTCCCAATCGCTGGTGCCCTCAAAGACATCCTGCTTGTAGGGATTGCGGCCGAGCTTCTTGGCGCGGTAGGCGATGTAGATGATCGCGGCGACGTTGGCGACCAGTGCGGCGATCGAGACCGCGGTAGCGGCGCCGGGGTCGAGCGTGGAGTGGGTCACAAAGATGGACTCCTCCTGGAAGTACGGGAACACCTGGGCAAACATGCACCAAATGGCCAGCGTAAAGGCGCGGTTCTGGATCCAGCCGCCCTTGTTCCAGATAAAGGCGGCGACGGTGGGCGCCAGCAGCAGCGCAAAGCCGCAGAACCAGGAGTGGGTGGGCAGGCAGTTGTAGGTGTAGCAGAAGTTCCAGATATCGTAGGCGATGATGTAGACCCAGGTCATGTCGGGCCACAGCATATCGGTCTTGTCCTCGGAGGCGTAGACGCTCCACCAACCGGTCATGCAGAAGATGTTGATGAGACCGGCGATGCCGTTGAACACGTTGTTCCAGCCGGCCAGCTGCGTAGCACCTTCGGAGGTGACCCAGGTGGACTCGCCCAGGACAAAGAAGTGATAGGCGCTCTCGAAGTCGGACACGACGGCGATCAAGATGTTGATGGCGACGATCACAAACGGCCACGCGCGGAACCAATGCGCCTTGCCGATCTTTCCCCACTGGTACTTAATGGCGATGAAGCCCCAGCAATCGGCCAGCGCCGCGTATACCTTGGCGTAGTGGAACCAGCTGTTCTGGTACACATGGGTGGGGTTGGTGAGTGCCCACTCGGCACCCTGCGAAACGCCGATGGCGATGGCGACGCAGTAGATGGTCATGGCCAGCGGAGCCACGCCAAAGATGATTGCCGCGCCCAGCTTGGTGCGGCGGCCGACCTCGTTGAGCACGATGAGGCCAATAAAGACCATGGCCCAGCCGGCCCAGTGGATAAGGGTATCGCTACCCCAAACATCGAACAGCATGCTGCTCTCTTTTCACATGCCCGCGGCCCCTCTTCTGATCGCGGGCAGTTTGGCCAAATGTCGTCAGTTCTGGGGCATGCGCTCCGGATACTTGGCGGTATAGCCCTCGATGTGGAGCGTCGAGGCGATGATTTCCTTGACCGTCTCGTCGGGCACATCGGGGTGCGTGCGGATATACATCAACAACCCCATGATGAGGGTGTAGAACGTTTCGTAGACATGGTCGATGCGCAGCTCGTGGTGGGCGACAAAATCCACCACGGTGGTGTCGCAGATATACTGCGCCACACGCTGGACCACGTTGTGCAAAAAGCCGCCGTAGAGCGCGCCGCTGCTTGAGGTGAGCGTACTCGGCAGTTCGCGGCCGCTGGCGACCAGACGCTTAAAGAGCGGGGCGACGGTGTCGAGCGCGCCCTCGATATCGCCGACGGTGCGGCCGGCATTCCACTGCTCGAGTTCGGAGATAAAGCCGTCGATCGCCTCGTCCATGACGGCGGTGACGGCGGCGTCCATGTCGGCGAAGTAGTGGTAGAACAGCGAGCGCGTGCAGCCGGCTCGCTTGGCCACGGCCGATACCGATAGGTGGGACACGCCTAGCTCGGAGCTTACGGTGCGCACAGCATCGAGGATCTCGCGACGGCGCTCGTCGCCCGTCAGGCGCTTTGCCGCGCTATCGGATGCGGGAACGGCATCGACCACAGAGGTATCTGCTGTGTTGTTGCCCATGTTTTGCCGCCTTTCATCCTCTTTTGCCTGACCGTTCGCCTAACAGTCTTGAATATTGTTGACGGTTCGTCAATACTATTTTCGACACAATGTCAACTAATGGCGGGTGAACGGCATGGGGGCATGCCCGGCCTGCAAAAAAGAGGGGTGCCGCGGTCTCGCCGGGCTGTGGCAAGGGAAGGGACAACCATGATTCTCAACGGACCGGGGATTAGCTATACCGAGCCCGATATCGGCGCAGAGTTCGTGCCGCCGCTGCCGGAGCATCCGCGCGAGGCAATCGTCAAGCTGTGCGAGCACTGCACCAACCGTCTGCTGCATCGCGATGAGCTGCTGGGCTACGAGTACTGGTCGTTTGCCGAGGCCGCAACCGACGAGCAGGCCGAAGTGCTTTGCAAGATGAAGATGCGCCGTCCCTATACGCTGCCCGAGATGGTCAAGCTCACCGGCATGCCCGAAGCCGATATCGAGAAGATGCTCGACGACATGAGCTACACGGGTCTGCTCGAGTACAACTGGGAAAACCCCGAGCGCGCCAAGCAGTGGGTGCTGCCCATGCTGGTACCGGGTTCCGCCGAGTTCCTCAACATGCGCGTGAGTCAGCTCGAGGAGCATCCGGTCTATGCCAAGTTCTTTGAGCAGGCGTCCAAGGGACCGCTGTCCAAGGCCACGCCGATGGTGCCGCCCGGTGGCGCCGGTATCGGTATGCACGTCATTCCGGTCGAGAAGGCCATTGACGCCGCGAGCACCTCGGTGCCTATTGAGCATATCGAGCACTGGCTCGACAAATACGAGGGTAAGTATGCCGCCAGCACCTGCAGCTGCCGCGCGAGCCGTCGCGTGATGGGCGAGGGCTGCGCCGACGACCCCGCCGACTGGTGCATTGCCGTGGGCGATATGGCCGACTACGTGGTCGAGACCGACCGCGGCCATTACGTGACGCGCGAGGAGGTCTACGACATCTTGCGCCAGGCCGAGGACAACGGCTTTGTGCACCAGATCACCAATATCGACGGCGAGAACAAGATCTTCGCCATTTGCAACTGCAACGTCAACGTGTGCTACGCCCTGCGCACCTCGCAGCTGTTCAACACGCCCAACCTGTCGCGCTCGGCCTATGTCGCCAAGGTCGAGAAGGACAAGTGCGTGGCCTGCGGTCGCTGCGTTGAGGTGTGTCCGGCCGGCGCCGCCAAACTGGGCCAGAAGCTCTGCAGCAAAAAGGCGGGCGGACAGGTGCCCGAGTATCCGCGCCAGGAGCTGCCCGACGCCACCAAGTGGGATCACACCAAGTGGTCGCCCAACTACCGCAACGACAACCGCATCGAGACGCACGAGTCCGGCACCGCGCCTTGCAAGACGGCTTGCCCTGCGCATGTCGCCGTTCAGGGCTACTTAAAGCTTGCGGCGCAGGGCCGCTACGACGAGGCTCTGGCGCTCATCAAGCGCGAGAACCCGCTGCCCGCTATCTGTGGCCGCGTATGCAACCGCCGCTGCGAGGACGCCTGCACCCGCGGTCGTGTGGACGAGGCCGTGGCCATCGACGAGGTCAAGAAGTTTATCGCCCAGCGCGATCTTGATGCCGCGACCCGCTATGTCCCGCCCGTGGTGACGCCGACGCGCGCTGGCGGCTTCGACCAGAAGATCGCCATTATCGGTGCCGGCCCGGCCGGTCTGTCCTGCGCCTTCTATCTGGCCGAGAAGGGCTACAAGCCCGTCGTGTTCGAGAAGAACGAGCGCCCGGGCGGCATGCTCACCTACGGTATTCCCAGCTTTAAGCTGGAGAAGGACGTTATCGAGGCAGAGGTCGAGATCATTCGCCTGATGGGTGCCGAGTTCCGCTATGGCGTGGAAGTCGGTCGCGACGTGACGCTCGACGAGCTGCGCGAGCAGGGCTTTAAGGCCTTCTACGTGGCTATTGGCTGCCAGGGCGGCCGCCTTGCCGGTATTCCGGGCAAGGATGCCGAGGACGTGACCGTAGCCGTTGACTTCCTTCGCGAGGTCAACAGTGGCAAGATCGATGCGCTGCCCGGCCGCACCATCGTGGTGGGCGGCGGCAACGTGGCCATCGACGTTGCCCGCAACGCCTGCCGTCTGGGTTCCGAGCATGTTGAGATGTTCTGCCTGGAGAGCGAGGCCCAGATGCCCGCCAGCGAGGAGGAGCGTCGCGAGGCCATTGAGGACGGCGCGCACATCAGCTGCGGTTGGGGCCCCAAAGAGGTCCATCTGGACGAGGCTGGCCGTGTGTGCGGCATCACCTTTAAGCGCTGCACGCGCGTCTACGATGACGAGGGCCGTTTTGCGCCCGAGTACGACGAGAACGACCTGCGCCGCGTCGATGCCGACCGCGTGGTCATGTCCATCGGCCAGTCCATCGTGTGGGGCGACCTGCTGGCTGGTTCCAAGGTGGAGCTTGGCCGTGGCCAGGGTGCCCTTGCCGATCCCCAGACCTACCAGACCGCCGAACCTGACATCTTTGTGGGTGGTGACGTCTATACCGGTCCGAGCTTTGCCATCGATGCCATCGCCGCCGGTCACGAGGCCGCGGTGTCCATCCATCGCTTTGTGCAGCCGGGTTCCACGCTCACCATCGGCCGCAACCAGCGCCGCTACACCGCGCTTGACCGCGACGACGTTGTGCTCGAGGGCTACGACAACGCGAGCCGCGAGGTTGCGCATGTGGATCGCGAACGCGAGAAGGCTGCGCCCTTTAGCGAGTATGTTGAGACTTTTACCGAGGAACAGGTGCGCGCCGAGACCGCCCGCTGCCTGGGCTGCGGCGCCTCGATCGTCGACCCTAACAAGTGTATCGGCTGCGGCCTGTGCACCACCAAGTGCGCGTTTGACGCCATCCATCTTGATCGCGACCGCCCCGAGTGCTCAACGATGGTCAAATACGAGCAAAAGCTTCCCAGCCTGGGCAAGTACGCGCTCAAGCGTGCCATCAAGATTAAATTTGGGAAGAAGTAAGAAGCGCAGCAAGCAGGAGAACGGCGCAGAGAGCGGTTGGACAGCGAGCGAGTCCCAGGCGTGGCGAGGTGCCTTGAAAGAGGAGGGCATAGGGCTTTTGCCCATGCCCGACGATTGAAAGGCAGATCGTCCGCCTGGGGCTCGCGCAGCGTCGAGCCGACCGCCGTTCGTTAGAACGGCGGAAGG